>NZ_JBLODY010000045.1:0-33892 GCF_047785625.1 Solidesulfovibrio sp. C21 | reverse complement strand
CGCATGGCGGCGTTTTTCAAATGGCGGGAATCCGAAAACTACCGAATCGGTACTTGGCGCTTCGGGCGCGAATAGGAAACGGGCGGTTAGACTGCGTCAGCCGGCTTGACTTCGGGCCACATAGGAAAGACTTTCAATAAAATAATCTTGGTGCGGTACACGCCGCACCTTTTGAAAACTTTAGAAAAGGGAGAGCGCGAGAGGGGAGAACCCTTTTTAAAGGGTTTCCCCTCTCGCATTATCTTTTCCTCTCTTCCCTCTTCGCCCCATTGCGCCGTGGCCGGACAGGGCGTAAAGGGGCGGCATATTTCGTTACCGGAGGATCGCATGAAGTTCGTCTTGGCCTTGATCTGCGCCCTATGCCTGACGCTTACCGGCGCGCTTTTCGCCTTTGGCCGCGTCACGCCCGGCGAATCCTACACCGCCTATGCCGACGCCGTTCAACACGCCACGTCCTGCGAACTGACCTCGTGCGGCTGCCTGGGCATGAAATGCTCCTGTTTCGAATGCGGCAGTGGTTGCGGCGGCTGCGGCGGCAGCGGCAGCAAATAACCCGTCCCATTCTTTCTTGCCGTCATGGGTGGACTGCTGGCCTTCGTGCTGTCCCGGGCCACGGGGATCGACGCCTTCGCCATTCTCCAGGCCGGGTACCTGTTTCTGTCCCTGGCCGGAATGGCCGTGGTGTTTTTCTTCACCCGACGGGAGCTTTCGACCGCTCCGGCGCGCGGGCGCTATCTGCTTGTCTTCCTCGCGAGTCTTCCGGTGGGGCTGGCCGGGGCGCGGCTGATCCCCATCATCCAGGACGCCTTTTTGGCCGGCCGGCTCACTTTCGGCATCATCGCCCGGGGCGGGCTCGTGTTTTACGGCGGCGCGCTGGCGGTGCTTTTGGCCCTGCGCCTGGGCTGCCGGCTGTGGCGGCTGTCCCCGTGGCCGCTCGTCGACGCCGTTTGCCGCTACGCGCCCCTGGGCCACGCCTTTGGCCGGCTGGGCTGCTTTTTCGGCGGCTGCTGCTTTGGCGCGGTGACAACCGGGCCGCTGGGGGTGCGCTTTCCGGCCGGCTCGCCGGCCTTCCTCCAGCACAAGGCCGCGGGGCTGTTGCCGCCCGGAGCGGTCGCCTCGCTGCCGGTGCACCCGACCCAGCTCTACGAGGCCGTGGGCAACCTGCTCCTGTTCGCCGGGCTGCTCGCCGTGTCCAAACGTCCGGGCGGCCTGCCCCCGGGCCGGGCCGCCACGCTCTACCTGCTCGGCTACGCGGTCCTGCGCTTCTGCCTGGAGTTCTGGCGCGGCGACGACATACGCGGCATCTATTACGGCCTGAGCATGTCCCAATACGTGGCGCTGGCCGTGGCAGCCGGCGCGGTGCTTGTGCTGTTGCGGGCCCGGTTCCGAACGCAACTCCCCCGTTAATAAAACGCTCCCCCTCGCCGGCGCGACGTTTCAATACGAAAGAACGTCACGATTGAAACGCCTCTAGGCAAGGCCAGGCTTTTGCTGTATCCAGGCCGCCGTACACCGAGGACATGCTGCGCACACGCATGCCGAATGAGGCCTTGAACCACATCCGAAGCGCGCCTGCCGCCTGGACGGGAGGGAGGCGCACACCCCGCGATTTCCGGCCGAGGGTTCGCGTCGGCAGGGACCGGAAACGGCCAGGCGACATCCGTGCCCCAGGCCCCCACCGTTTCGGGCGCATTGCAGCATTCCACCGCCCGGGCCGAACAAACCGGCGGCATCACCGTACTGTGTTTATTGTACCGCGGCATGGGGAAGGATTGGGGTGGCGCGAAATGATTGTCCAAACGAAGGACTACGCCAGCATGATGGCGCACGATTCCAATGACTTTGTCTCTTATTTTTCAAATTCAGTTGCAATCATGCGTTGCCTCACTTATATGTATTGAAAGCCATCTAGCAGGAGCGAGAAATGGAAGACTATTTGAAAGCTGCCTTGGAGATCGTCAAAGCCCAGGCCTCAGTTCGGACCATGACTGATGACGAAATCACCTCCATGTTGAAGAATGTTGCCGCCGGCATTCAGGCCGCCGCCGAAGCCGACGCCGCCCCGGCCGAACCCGCCACGCCGGCCATTGATCCGGCCAAGGCCGTCAAGGAAAGCAGTGTGATTTGCCTGGAATGCGGCAAGTCCTTCAAGGTGCTCACCAAGAAACACCTTGCCGCCCACGGGCTCACTCCGGAAGAATACCGGGCAAAATACGGCTACAAGAAGGGCGCTCCCCTGGCGGCCAAGTCCCTGCAACGGGAACGCCGCAAGAAGATGAAGGACATGCGCCTGTGGGAACGTCGGCGCAAGCCCGCCGCCGTCACCGCCGAATAGTCGGCCCGCTGGCCTTGCGCCAGTCCGCTTCGGGGAAGCTTTTTCCGGCCGGTCCGTCCTCGGGCCGGCCGGGGCGCTTGCCAGCCCGTCCAAGGCAGGAGCGTGCCACGCCTCGTTTCTTTACGCCCGCCTTCTCAGGAAAGACACGCATCCTTGACCGCGCTACGCGCGCAACGCTTCCAACACATAAAGATAAAACAGTATTTTGCTCTTCTACCATGGAAAGCACGATCTCCAACACCGGTTCCCATGAAGACAAGCTCTTCAGCAATCTTGGAATCGATAACGCTTCCCTTGACGGCATTGAATTCTTTAGCTGCAAATTTATAAAATCTTCTTTCCAGTACGCATCGTTCTCCAACTGTTTGTTTGAGAATTGCTTATTTGAGCAATGCAATCTTTCCTTAGCCGACATCGCCCAATCAAAATTCATCGGAACAGAATTCGATAAATCAAAACTTACCGGGATCAATTGGAGCCAGGCAAAAGGCATTTTCTCCGTGCATTTCAATGCCTGCCTCCTCAACGACAACATCTTCACAGGTATGAAGCTCGCGAAATTCACCTTTAAAGACTGCGATCTGCATGACGCGCTCTTCACGGATACGAACTTGAAGCATGCCCTCTTTTCCAACTGCGACCTGCAAGGATGCCAGTTCGAAAATAGCGATTTGAGTTTCTCGGACTTCTCGACCTCCAAAAACTACTTCATCGACGCCAAAAGCAACAAGCTGTACAAAACGAAATTCTCACTTCCAGAGGCGGCCTCCCTCCTGAAAAACTTCAATATAATCCTCACCTAAACTGTTCGAACCCGCTCCGTGAGCTTATCGGGAGCGGTCTTCGGGAAGACGCCGCTACTCGTCCGACGGGATGATGACCTTGACCGGATCGGTGACGCTCTCGTAGCGGGCCAGCTTGGAAATGTGGGCCAGGGCCACGCTTGAAAGCGCGTAGCCCTTGGGCAGGACCTTAAGCTTCTGCCCCCCCCGCATCACGAACATGTCCTCGGCCAGAATCATGTTGTCGCGCAGGCTCTTGACCGGCATCGGCACGATGACGAGGTTGCTCTCCTCGCCCAGCACCTCGCCGAACGCCGCCACCACATCCGGATCGTAGATCCCCGTCGCCTGCTTGAGCGCCTTGTAGGCCTCGGCCTTGGCCTGGCCGGCAGTCAGAAGCCGGTCGAATTCGAGCAGCACCCGCAGGATGCGCGCCCCGGCCGGGATGTCCTTGCCGCGCACGTCATCGGCCGGAAAGCCGCCGCCGTCGAAATTCTTTTCCTGATAGGCGATAGCCTTGGCCACTCCGCCCATGCGCGGGATGTTGGCCACGAGCTTGGCCGCCACCTCGGCGTGCTGCTGGTAGATGGCCGCATCCTCGGGCGACAGCGCCCGCCCCCGCTCCACCCGCGAAATGAGCGCATCCGGCAGGGTGATGTAGCCCATGAGGCACAGCATGGCCGCCGCCTCGGTCTGCCAGGGGCTCGGGTCGCCGCACAGCTTGGACAGCGGCCGCACGTACGGCGCGATCCGCGAAACCCGGCCGTAGACCTCGGGCCGCAACAGCGACAGCACTTCCGAAAGCATCTTGAGGCTGCCGCGAAGCGTGCCCTCCAGAAGCTCCCGCTCGGCCATGACCAGACGGTACTGCTCCACGGCGGCGTTCAGAGCCCCGAGCAGGTAACTGGTCTCGCACGGCTTGGTCAGAAACCGGAAGATGTTGCCCTCGTTGACCGCCGCGATGGCGGCCTCGAGATCGGCGAAGCCGGTCAACATCACCCGCACCGAGTCCGGGCGCATCTCGCGCACCTTGGACAACACCGCGATACCGTCCATGCCCGGCATGCGCAGGTCGGAAACCACCACCGCGTACGCGGGGCTGGCCTTGACCTTGGCCAACCCCGCCTCGGGCCCGACAGCCGTATCCACCTCGAAGGCGCTATGCAGGTTGCGGCGAAACCCGGCCAGAATCCGCTCGTCGTCGTCGATGAAAAGCACCCGCTTATTCACCGTCCCCTCCTTGCAACACATCCCGGCAGGCCTCGCGCCATGCCTCCGCGCGTCCGCCATACCCCAGAGCGTCAAGGGCGACCGTATCCAGGGGATGGGGCGCGTAGGAACCGTGTATGACCACCAGCTCATGGTCCAGGGCGTTGGCGGCATGGACCAGCGGTATGGCCAGCGGCGGCCCGTCCCCGAAAGTTCCCGGCCGATGATGCCCGGCCACGCCGAAGACCACCGCCTCCTCGAATCCCCACAGCCCGAGCAGGTATGCCCCCACCGCGGCATGGGAGACGGCCAGAATCCCCTCCTCGGCCTCGAGGGGCGTGACGTTGCGCGCCTGCGTGGCCGCCAGCACCGCACGATACTCGGCCTCGAAAAGCTCGGCCAGCATCAGCTTGCCCACGTCGTGGACCATCCCGGCCATGAAACAGGCCTCCTTCTCCACCTTGTCCGCGCCCTCGAGGGCGGCCAAAACCTTGGCCATCCGGGCCACGCGCAGGCTGTGGTCCCAAAGCCGCCCCAGGCCGAAGCCCGGATAGCGGTCGGCGTCGAAGCGGGAAAAAAGCCCATGGGCCAGCACCAAGGCCCGGATCGTTTCGAGCCCGAGCAGGGTCACCGCCTGCCGGGTGGAGGTCACCCGCTGGGGCATGCCGAAAAACGAGGAATTGACAAGCCGCAGCAGCCCCGTGGCCATGCCGACGTCGCGGGCGAGGATGTCGCCGATGGTGTTGACCGAGGCGTTGGACGAGCGCAGTTCCTCGGTCAGCTCGGCGAAAACCGACGGCAGCACCGGCAGGGTCTCCACGCGGGCGACGGCGTCGCGCACCCGCTCGTCAGTGAAAATATCGGCCAGACGCAACACCCGGTCGATGGCGGTGGTCAGTTCCCGCGGCGAGCAGGGTTTGCTCAGGAACTGATGGGCCGGTTTGACCGAACGGAAGATGAAGTCGCGGTCGGAATGCCCGGACAGGATCAGCCGTATCGTGCCCGGCCAGCGCTGCCGCACCGCCTCCAGAAATTCCGGCCCGTCCATGCCCGGCATGCGCACGTCGGAAACCACCACATCCACCGGGGTCGTTTCCAGAAGCGCAAGCGCCTGCGCGCCGCCCTCGGCGAAATGCATGTCCCAGACGTCACGCTTGTCCCACAACATCCGCCGCAGCCCGCCAAGCAGCTGCGGTTCGTCGTCAACGAAAAGAATGCGTCGGCGCATGGGTCGGCCTCCTGAAATGGCGGTCCCGCGGGCCAAACGTCCCGAAATCCGGGCACGGGGCGTTTTTCCATTGTAGCCGATCGTGGGAAAAAGAAAAAGGATATTGACGCGCCGCCCGGGTCGATCATCCCCGGGCAGCGCCCAGGCCGGCGCCGCGCCTTGCCAGGCGGCCCGCCCGGCTGTAGGCAGAGGCTCTATCTCCCGCCCCTCGGGGCGGCACCACAAGGACCAGCCGTGGCAAACGATTCCCCAAAAAAACATGACGTCATCATCGTCGGCGGCGGCCCGGCCGGGCTTTTTGCCGCGCATTACCTGTCCCAAAACACCGACCTGTCGATCCTGCTCCTGGAAAAAGGCCAACCCACCGGCAAACGCCGCTGCCCCATGCACGGCAGCAAGGATTGCCGCAAATGCACGCCCTGCAACATTCTCTCCGGCATCGGCGGGGCCGGGCTCTTCTCCGACGGCAAGCTCAACTTCATCCCCAAGCTCGGCAAGACCGACCTGACCCAGTTCATGTCCCTGTCCGAGGCCACGGCCTTGATCAAGGAAACCGAAACCCTTTTCTCCGACCTCGGCATGGACGGCCCCGTCTACCCGACCGATATGGAAAAGGCCCGCCAGATCCGCAAGGAAGCCCGCAAACTCGGCATCGACCTGCTGCTCATCCGCCAGAAACACCTCGGCAGCGACCACCTGCCCGGCCATATGGCCGCCATGTCCCAACGGCTGGCCGACCAGGGCGTCAGCATCCGCACCGGCGAGGAAGCCCGCGACGTCATCATCGAAAACGGGCGTGTGGCCGGCGTCGCCACCACCAAGGGCGAATACCGCGCCCCGGCCGTCATCCTCGCCCCGGGCCGCGTCGGCGCCGAATGGATGGGCGCGCTGGCCCGCCGCCACGGCCTCTCCTACAGCCAGCGCGGCATCGAGGTGGGTGTGCGCGTCGAGGTGCACAACGAAATTCTGTCCGATATCACCGACGTCATCTACGACCCCACCTTCTTCGTGCGCACCCGCAAATACGACGACCAGACCCGCACCTTCTGCACCAACCAGGGCGGCTACGTGGCCCTGGAAAACTACCAGGACTTCGTGTGCGTCAACGGCCACGCCTACATGGACGCCAAATCCGACAGCGCCAACTTCGCCTTTCTCTCCAAAGTGGTCCTGACCGACCCCGTTTCCGACAACCAGGCCTACGGGGAAGCCATCGGACGCCTCGCCACCATGATCGGCGGCGGCAATCCCATTCTCCAGCGCTTCGGCGACCTCAAACGCGGCCAGCGCAGCACCTGGAACCGCATCCGCAAAGGCTCCGTGGAACCGACGCTCACCTCCGTCACCTGCGGCGACATCGCCATGGCCCTGCCCGAACGCATCATGACCAACATCATCGACGGCCTGGAGCAATTAAACGCCGTGGTGCCGGGTGTCGCCAACGACGAAACCCTGCTCTACGCCCCGGAGATCAAATTCTTCGCCACCCAGATCGACACCACCCCTGACCTCGAAACCACCGTGGCCGGCATGTACGTTGCCGGCGACGGCCCGGGCGTGGCCGGCAACATCGTCTCCGCCGCCGCAACCGGACTCATTCCGGCCAAGGCGATACTGCGAAAACTGGCCAGCCGTTAGCCGCTGGGGCTCCGCCCCAGACCCCGGCGGGGGCTCTCCCCCCGTACCCCCGCCGAGAGGCCATAAAAAACATGGCTGTATTCACGGATTCCTGGGCGTTGCGCGCCATAGTTTGTCGCTGACGTCGAACAGGACACCCCAGCGGGCGGGCGGTGGTCCATGTGGGCCATACCGCCGGTATCGGGCGGCGCTGCCCCACCTTCAGTCGCGCGTCTGCTTGCCGGGATCATGCCGCGCCTTGGATTTGGCGTTGTTGCGACACCGCCAGTTCAAGACCTTTCTTCCAGTCCGGATCCGTCGGGCAACCTGCATCGTCACCAACCGATTCCACTTCACGCAGCACGGGGCCAAGCGACGGAGGGCTCGCGGTTATCGGAACCGTGTGCACTTCAAGATCGCCATCGGCTTCTTCTGCGTCGACTGAACTCCTAGCCAAAACAAGAATCCCCCCCCCCGGCGGGAAGCCCTGAAGCTCCTCTCTCTGGCAGCATCTCCCCGCTTCCGACGTGCGGAACCCCAAAAAACTGCAAAATTATCCTTGACTAATGACCGTTGGTCATTATCTTGATGACCAACGGTCATTAGCATCAAGCATCTGGCGTACCACCCGAACAAGGAGGTGACACCGTGAAACGACGTCGTCTACAGCCCGAAGCACGCAAAGTTGAATTGCTTGAGGCAGCTCTAAGTGTCTTGAGAAGTCTCGGCCCTATCAAGGCACGTGTCGAGGATGTAACTACAGCGGCAGGAACAGCAAAGGGAACTTTTTATATTTATTTCTCTTCATGGAATAATATGTTACATGAAGTTCGTGCGCATTTACTCTCAAAATACATATCAGAAATAAAAATAAGATTTCCAATTGAAGCAAAAAAAGACTGGACTGCTGCATTAAAAAAAGAATGCATCAACTTTGTTGATTATCGAGAGCAGTTAGGAGAACTGCACAATGTTATTTTTCATGGGCCAAAATCAGAAATACCCCATGACAATTATCTTTCTGGCAAGGAAATTTTCAGTTGGATGTTACATTTTGGGATAGAAACTGGTGTCTGCCGCGACATTGACAGTGAATTAGGCGGGAAATTCCTTTTTTCTATTCTACATACAACAGCTGACTACATCGTTTCGACAGGTGAACGGGAACGATATCTTAATATGTTATTCGATTTAATCGAACATTGGCTTGGCAACCCTGCCTTTACAGCAACAGCCCCAAATATCGCATCGCAAAAAAAGACAAATAGCATGACACAACAAACTCGTAGCCATTGGAAACCTATCGTTGATTTTGCCCGTTGCAAAGGATGTGGCAAATGCATTGCATTATGCTCTAACAATGTTTTTGAGCTTCATAGTATAAGCTCTGCCGATTACAAACAACTTAACTGGTTTCGTCGAATGAGGCTTCGACATAATGGACTGAGAGTGGCCTATGCGATCCGTACCAAGGACTGCCGAAACTGTGGTCAGTGCCTAAACGTTTGCCGGGAGCATGCTATCCAGCAAAAAAGCGAGCCTGAAAGGAATGGTGATGCCAGATGAATTGAAGGAGATCGGAACAAAAATATCACAGCAACACGAAGCAAATATAGAGGAGGTTGGAATGTCCACGACATCGCGGCCCTGGCTTGCGTTTTCCGCCTTAGCCCTGACTATATTGATCGTCGTACTTGATTATATGGTGCTTAATGTTGCTCTACCCACATTACAACGCGAAATGAACGCGACGATTTCTGAATTACAATGGATTGCCGATGCGTATATTTTGGTTTTTGCTGCACTCCTGATGACCATGGGCGCGCTGGCGGACCGTATTGGCCATGTGCCCATGCTCCGAACCGGCATGCTTATTTTTGGCATAGCAAGTCTGTTGGCGGCATTTTCCGCTTCCACATGGCACCTTGTCGCGGCGCGAGCCCTCATGGGGCTGGGCGCTGCGATGATCGTGCCCGCAACATTGGCCCTTATTTCCCTTATTTTTCCTCCAGAACAACGCGGTAAAGCCATTGGCGCCTGGGGGGCAATGAACGGCCTCGGGGTCGTTCTGGGGCCACTCCTTGGTGGCTGGTTGCTTGAGCAATATCAATGGGGATCAATTTTTCTTATAAACATCCCTGTCATTATTATATCATTAATCGCAGGATTCTTCCTCATTCCACAAAGCAATGTTCGTGTACATCACCGCATCGACTTACTTGGCACAACATTATCGACAATTACGATATTCCTACTTGTTTTTGGGATCATAAAAAGTAACGATGCCGGATGGTCACAGCCCTCTGTTTACGGGACGTTAACCGCAGCACTCATTTGTGGCTATTTCTTTTTCCATTGGGAAAGGAAAACCGACACACCTATGGTTGATCTCTCTCTTTTCAAAAATTCTTATCTTTCGGCCGGCAGCAGCAGTATCGCCCTTATGGCATTTTCTATGTATGGTTTTATATTTGTCTTAACATTATACATGCAACTTGTCAAAGAATATTCACCTCTGCAAACAGGTTTTCGTTTTTTGCCGCTCGCTCTTGGCTATGCCATCGGTACGGTATCTAGTTCAAGAAATGTCCAACAATGGGGTACAAGAGCTGTCATTACGATAAGTTTTGTAGGCATCTCGGTCGCATCCCTATTTATTGTTTTTTGGAACGCGGCCACACCTTTCTGGCTTATCGGCTTAAACATCGGCTTACTCACTTTCTTTCAAGGAAATATCATGGCCCCCTCGTTAAATGCCGTACTGGGAGCGATGCCAAAGGGCCGAGCCGGCGTCGGTTCCGCCATTGGCAGCATCTCGCTTCAAGTCGGTGGAGCCTTGGGCGTTGCTGTCCTTGGATCGCTGCTTCATGGCAGCTACCGCTCTCGAATGAACCACCTCCTGGATTCTAATGCGTTTTTTCCAATCCAGGCGCTCCAGGGAGCGAAGGAATCCCTCGGGGCCGCTCTTGTTGTGGCCGGAGGTTTGCCGGTAGAAATCGGACAAGGTCTCACTGGTCTGGCCAGGGCCGCCTTTATGCATGGCTGGATTTTGGTCTTTTTAGCCATCTGTTGTGTTGGCATATCGGGGATGGCTTTTGCGAGAAAGGTTATGCCTTCAAGTGAAGCCCCTTTGAAAAGGCAATAAAAGTGGAGGGGGGTCCTACCTCGGTCGTTCGCCCCCATCCCCTTCCGTCACCCCCAGGGGCCGGGGGGCATCAAGCCCCCCGGCGAAGGGGTGCAGGGGAGGCAGAGCCTCTCCTGCCGGGTCCAGGGCAGCGCCCTGCGTCTCGCCGTCGCCTACCGCAGGCGGCTGTAGCTGCCGGCGGGGGTATCGTCGGCGAGGCGTACCCAGATGACGGTGGCAACGCCCCAGACGATATTGGCGACGATGACGACGACAGGGGTGAGCAGGCCGAGATCCAGGCCCCAGAGGCCCTTGTCGAGCATATTGGGGAAGACGATCAGCAGTTGGAAGAGGGTGGGGGCGATGCTGGCGATGACACCGCGCCAGAAGATGGATCCGGGCATCCAGCGGGGGGTCAAAAGCAGCCCCCACACGCCGCCCCAGACGAGTCTGGGGTAGAGCCAGGGCAGGGACCATTGGGGGGCCATGGCGACATTCAGGCTGCTAAACGCCCCATAGGCACCGGCCAAGTAAAGGAAAATGCTGTTGATGAGGCCTCCCACGAGGCCACCGGCAAAGCAAACGCTCACCCAGGCGAAAAAATTGCGCATCCTCTTTCCTCCCTCCTCGCTTGGATGCCGGGCGCGGCGATTTAATAGGGACTGACCAGAATTGACAGGGACCGCACACGGTTGAGCAGAATATGGGTCGGTCCCACGGCCGGCACTTCCTCGCCGGCACGCAGCGTGGTGACGACGGCGCGCCCGATCACGAGCCGGCCGTCGCGGCCCGTTTCACTGAACGTATGGAGTCCCCACATGTCGTGGTAGACCACGGGATGTCCTTTGTACTCGCCGATATAGACGAGAATGTGACCTTTCAGCCAAATGAGGCTGGCAAAGGGAACGCCACTCCTGAGGATGGTCGTTTCCTTCTGGGCGTTGTCCATGTCGCCAAGGGGAATGGCGCCGCCGGAGGCGGCCTGGCTGGCGGAATTGCGCGGCAGGTAGATGCCGAAGGGCACGAAGAGGTCGTGGGTCAGGGCCGAGCAGTCGCGTTTGCCGTCGATGCCGCCCCAGCCGTAGATTTTGCCCATGAACTGGTTGCCGACGGCGGCGACGTTTCGCGGCGTCATGGGCATGGGCATGGGCACGGCGGCCGTGGCCGGCAGATGCACGCGCACGGTCTCGGCCTGGCCCGAGCCGCCCCGGCGCGGCACGAGCACGGTGACGCCCGAGGCGTCGGCCGGTCCGGCCAGGGGGAAGAACGCGCCCACGTCGGCGGTGATGCCGATTTCGGGGAGCTGCGTCTGGTCCTTGACCACGGCCGCAAGGCGCGGCGTGGAAAATTGGCCGATGGTGGCCTCGTCGACGTAGGCCACATCCGTGGCCGGCAACCAGCCGAAGGTCAGGGCGGATTCGGCCAGCACCCAGGAGCCGTCGCGGCTGGCGTGGGTGACGAGGAGGGGGGTGCCCGGCGGCAGGGCGGTATGCTGGAGATAGTCGAAGGGGTAGCCTTCGCCGGGCAGGCTCGGGTCGGCAAAGCGCGGGGCCTTCGTGGGCATGCCGCGCAGGTTGGTGTTTTTGACGGTGAGCGCCTTGCGCATGACGTTGGGGTAGGAGCCGAGTCCGGCGGCGGCGTGGAGCGAGGCGGCGAAGGCCGGGCTGTTCGGCTGCCCGTTGGCGCCGAATCCCGGGGACTTTTCGAAGCGGCGGAAGATCGTCTCCACAGCCCGGCGCGAGTATTCCGGCCGGCCCAGGTTCCAGGGCGTCAGCCAGGTCTGCAGGAAGGTTTCCATGCGCAGCCCGGCCTGTTCCTTGGGGTAGAGCAGCCGGTCGGCGGTACCGGGCCGCAGGTAGGCGTTTAAGTCCTGGGGCAGGACGCGCAGGTCCTGGACCTCGCCCTTGCCGGTCGGGACGGACGGCGGCGTGGGGGCAAGGGGAATCTGTGGAGCCCGGGCGCAGCCCCAGACCAAAAGCAGGAAAACGCAAAGCGCGGCGAAACGCAACCGCCGTGACATGGACTGCATGGCGCAAAGCCCCCCTTCCCCAACTTGACGGCGGACGCGGCCGCCGACTATCCGGCTGGCGGGAGGGTAGACGTTGGCGCACGCGAACACAAGCCCGATAAGGACGACAAGGATGAAAGGTTGCGGTTGTGGGTATGAAACAGGCTAAGGCCATGGACGCGGCCGAGACCGCGCGTCTGCTCGCCTCCCGGGTGCCGGAGACGGTGCCTGTTTCGGTGCGGGTAAGCGCCCGGGCCCGGGGCATCGTCTTGCGCATGCTGCCGGGCAAGGGGCTCGAGGTGGTGGCCCCGGCCGGGGTCGGGGCCGGGCTGTTGCTCCAGGCGGTGGAAGCCAGGCGCGACTGGATCGACCGGATTTCGCGCCGCATGGCGGCCGAGGGCGGGCTTCCGGGCCAGGGACCGGTGGCACCGCGTCCCTCCATGCTCGTGCTGACGGCCTTTTCCCGGCAGTGGAAGCTGTCCTATCTGGCCCGGGAGATGGCCGGCTGCCTGGTTTCGAACTGGCGTCCGACGGAGCTTGTGGTGTCCGGGGCGGTCTCGGACCCGGCGGCGGTGTCCGCGGCCTTGTCGGCGTTTTGCCGACGCCGGGCCGGCGAACTGTTGCGCCTGGAACTGGCCCGGGTGTCCGAGGAGATCGGGCTCGGCTACAGCGCCGTGAGCATCCGGGCCCAGCGCACCCGCTGGGGGAGCTGCACGGCCAAGGGGCGCATCAACCTCAATTACACCATTGCCTTTTTGCCGCCGGAGCTGTGCCGGCTGGTGCTGGTCCACGAGCTGTGCCACACCGTCGAGCTCAACCATTCGGCCCGGTTCTGGGACGTCGTGGAGAAATACGTTCCGGACTGCCGGGCCATGGACGCGCGGCTCAATAGCGCCCGGCACTACCTGCCGCTGTGGCTCGAAGGCGCGGCTACGGCTGCTCCAGCGTGACCTCGTCGAGCTTTTCGCCGGAAAAATAAAACACGCTGATCGGCTCCTCCACGCCCCGCACGACGACCAGACGGCCAAACGGCCCGTCGCCGGCGAGATCGAGCAGCGCCTCGGCCACCGACGCCCCGTCCTCGGCCGGACATTCCTCGCAGGCCACCTCGAACCGCAGCGACTCCGGCCCCGGCATCACTTCGAGCCGGACGACGTCCAGACCGGCCAACGCCCCGGCCAGCACCTCCCCGGCTTCGGACTCGATCTCCCCCACCCGTTCGAAGGAATATTCCTCGGGATAGCGTATTTCGCCGAGCAGACGACAGGGCGCGTCCTGCATACCGCCTCCGCATGTTGACTTTTTGGCGAAATACCACGCCCGAAAACCCCTCGCAACGCGCAGCGGGCTTGTGTCGCGCCGCGCGGGGCTGTAGAGGGAGAGGAGCGCGACTATTGGAGGACAGAGGATACATGACAGCAAGAAGAAGAAAAGGACGATCCCCCAAGGGACCGGGGGCCGGACTCGACACGGCCGCCATATTGCGGATCTTCCGCGAAAGCGGCAAGCCCCTGTCCGACAAGGAGGTGGCGCGCAGCCTCCAAGGCACGGCCTTCAAGTTCCACGACCTGCGCCACATGCTCGAAAACCTGGGCGAGGCGGGTAAGCTCATCCGGGTCCAGAAAGGCTGGGGACTTCTGGAAAGCATGCGGCTTCTCACCGGAGTGCTTGAGATAAGCCGCTCGGGCGTGGGCTACGTGCTTCCCGACGACAAACGCCGCAAGGACATCTTTATCCATCCCAAGGATATCGGCGATGCCTGGCACGGCGACCGGGTGGCCGTCGCCGTCACCCGCGAACGCAAGGACAAGAACCACGAAGGCCGTGTGGCCAGGGTCATCGAGCGCGGCGTTGCGACGCTGCCCTGCCGGGTGATCAAGCGCATGGCGCCCGATCTGTTCCTGTGCCGTCCGACGGATGCCCGCCACTCCATGAGCTTCATGGTGGACTACATTCCCCCGACGCCGGAAGACCCGGTGCCCGGCCCCGAGGACATCATGAACGTGGGCGTGGGGGAAAAGCTCGAATACAAGCTCTATTCCGGCAAAGGGCTGGAGCTTCTCGGTGCCCAGGGCGACGTGGCCGTGCAGGAGCGCCTGGTCAAGCTCAACCACGACATCCCCGGCCCCTTTCCGCCCAAGACGATCAACGAGGCCGAGGCGCTGCCCGAGGCCCCGGGCGAGGCCGATTTCGCCGGCCGCAAGGACTTGCGCGACCTGACCTTCGTCACCATCGACGGGGCCAAGGCGCGCGACTTCGACGACGCCATTTACGTGAAAAAACGCGGCCGGGCCTATACCCTCTGGGTGGCCATCGCCGACGTGTCCCACTACGTGCCCGAGGGCAGCGCCCTGGACGCCGAAGCCCTGGAACGCGGCAACTCCTACTATTTTCCCCAATCCGTGGAGCCCATGCTGCCCGAGCGGCTCTCCAACGGGCTTTGCAGCCTAAACCCCAACGTGCCGCGCCTGGCCATGGTGGCGGAGATCGATTTTTCGGCCAAGGGCCTGCCCGGCCGCACCGACATCTACCCGGCGGTCATCGAATCCAAGGCGCGCCTGACCTACGCCCAGGTCAACCGGGCGCTGCTTCTCGACGACGAAGCGGAACGCGAAAAGATCGCGGCCGTCCTGCCCATGCTGACCACGGCCGAGGTGCTGGCCCGGGCCATAAACGCCGTGCGCACGGAACGGGGTAACCTGGACTTCGATCTGCCCGAGCCGGAAATCCTGTTCAATTTCCAGGGCGAGACCCAGGACATCCGGCCCAAGGTGCGCCATTTCGGCCACCAGATCGTGGAGGAATTCATGATCGCGGCCAACGAGGCCGTGGCCCGGTTCCTGACCGAAAAAGACGCGCCGGTGCTCTACCGCGTCCACCCCGAGCCCGATCCGACCAAGCTCGAAGCCTTTTTCAAGCTTCTGGCCACGACCGACCTGGCCCCCAAGCTCCCCCCGACCCCCGGTCCCGGGGACCTGGCCACCATGCTGCGGGCCGCCTCGGGCACGGACCTCGACTTCCTGGTCAGCCGGATCGCGCTGCGCACCATGATGCAGGCCTCCTACTCGCCCAAGCTCGACGGGCATTTCGGCCTGGCCTCGACCTGCTACTGCCACTTCACCTCCCCCATACGCCGCTACGCCGACCTGGTGGTGCACCGCTCCATCAAAAACGTGCTGGCCGGCAAGACCGTGCCGGAGAAAAAGCTGGCCCGGCTGGCCAAGGTGGCCGAGCACATCAGCCGCCGGGAACGGGTGGCCATGGAGGCCGAGCGCGAAATCTTAAAGCGCGTCACCGTGCTTTTCCTGGCCGACAAGGTCAGCCGGCGCTTTACCGGCGTGGTCAGCTCCATCGCGGATTTCGGCTTCTGGGTGGAACTCAAGGAGGTCATGGCCGAGGGCATGGTGCGGCTGTCGTCGCTTTCCGACGACTACTACACCTATTTCCCGGAACGCCATGAGCTTATCGGCGAGCGCACCGGCCGCCGCTTCCGGCTGGGCCAGTCGGTGGAAGTGGAACTGACCGGCGTGGACATGGGGCGGCTGTCCGTGGACCTCGGCCTGGTCGAGGGCGGCGAAGCGCCGCTGGCCCTGCCCACGGCCAAACGCAAAAGTTCGAGGCGTCGCCGCAAATGAACCGCTTTCGCCGTCGAGACACGCTCCTTGTCGCCCTGGCCGTTTTCTGGCTCGTAGCGGCCGCCATGGCGGCCGCCATCGATTGGCCCACCCCGCTTAGGCTGGACAAGGAGCGGCTGCAACTGGCCTACCTCGCGGCCAATGCCGTGGACAAGGATTTCCGTCCCTACGACCAGCCCGACACGGGCGACCCTGACGCCCAGTACCAGCAGCTCGTGGCCGATTACCGGGACCGGTTCGGGGAGCGCTTCAACATCGCCGCCATCGAAAGCCGCCATGACGCCGCCGTTGCCGGCATGGCCCGGGAACGCGCCGGCATCGTCGCCTTCACGGCCGGCGCAACGGCCGTGGTCTGGTGGCTGCTTATGACCATCAGCCGATTGCTCGGCCCGGGCGACGCGGCCGGGTCGCGGGAGCAACCGTGCCGCGGCAAGCGCTACGCGTAAGGCCGGCGGCCATGCCCGCCCCCTTGCCCTGATGCCCAAGGCCGTCGCGCCCTGACGGGCAATAGCACCGCGCCGGCACCCGAAACGCAACCGGCCCGCCGGGGATATCACCACGACGGGCCGGGAAAACCGAGCCGATGGACCGGGCCTGCCTACTTCTTCTTGCCGGAACTCAGGAAAAGCTCCTTGGCCGTGCCCGGCTCGAACTGGTAGCGGGCGGCCTTTTCCCAGAAATACTTGTCCTTGTCGTGCCCCAGCACCCAGAAGTCGAAATCCCAGTCCTCGCGGCGGTCGCCGTGTTCGTTTAAGGCCAGCCAGCCCGTCACGCCGTACATGCGCTCGCACACCCGGGGCAGCATCTGCTTAAACCGCGCGGCATCGCCGGTCCCGCCCACGGCCTGGGCCGTGAAAAAGACCGCCCAGGCCCCGTCGTAGGCGGCCAGGCTCTGGGTGTCGGGGAAAAGATCGGCCTTGTCCTGGATGCGCTTTTCCGTCAGCGCATACACGTTGGCTCCGCCCTCACCATAACGCGGGCTGGCCAGGCGGACCTTCATGGCGAAGGCCGCGCTCTCCGGGTCCTTGGCGATGGGGTCGAACATGGCCGTGGCGTCGCAGCCGTACCAGGGCACGGCCGCCAGTTCCGGATATTTGGAGGCGCCCTTCAGGATGGTCACGACCTCCGCGCCGCCGGCGAAATAGATCGCCACCTTGCCGTTTTTGCGCTCGCGCGAAAGCTGGCCCACCTGCTTGGCCAGATCGCCGAGGATCTCGGCGAAATCCTTGCGGTCCGGGGCGAACCGGGCCCCGGGCAAAGCCTCTCCGCCAAGCTGGCGAAAGCGCGCCTTGACATGGACGACCATGTCATCGCCGTAGCGGTCCCCCTGCCACAGCGGCACCACCGTGCCCACGCCTTCCTGGCGCATGAGGCTCGTGACCGCCTCGGCCTGATAGGTGTCCGACGGCGACAGGCGAAAGAGGTTGTCGCCCTTTTTGGACAAAAACGGCCCGGAACTCCCCTGGCTGATGAGCACCATGTTGTTTTTGTTGGCGTATTCCAGGCAGGCCTCGGCCTCGTCGTCGGAGAAGGGACCGATGACGACCCGGATGCCCTGGCCGGCCAGGGCCCTTAGCTGCTCCACGGCCGTGGCCGGCTTGCCCCCGGTGTCCTCCAGAACGAACCGGGCCTGGCCGCCCGCGCCGCTGGTCGCCAGATAGCTGTTGATGTCGGTCTGGGCCAGCTCCAGGGCGGCCTTGGACGTCTTGCCGCGCTCGGCCAGGGGCCCGGTCAACGGCAAAAGCGCCCCGAAGGTATACCCGCCGCCCTTCTGGGCCGCCGCCACGCCGACAAGGGCCAGCAGCGCGGCCACAGCCAGACACGCCACCGCCAGACGCCGCAGGCCGGACACGCCGACGCGCCGTTTTCTCCCAACCCCATGCCCGTTCATATCCTCTCCTTGCCGCGACAGCGCCATGGCCGCCGCGCCGTATGTCCGCGGCCCGCGTCGAAACGCATGCCGCACGTATTGGCCCATACCCTCAACCGGGACAAAAGAAAACAGATCGCCGGCCGCCAGGCGCGCCCTTTCCAAACCAAGCCCGTTGGCATAGAGTGCTCAAGCGGCTCTGTCCGCCACCCGTTTTTCCCCCATTCCCTACAAGGATTGGCCATGAACGACCCCCTCGCCTCGGAAGACGTGACGCCGAGCCCGGGCCGCAACGCCACGTCCCCTGCAGCCGGATCTCGTCCGGCCATGGACCCCGCGTCCCTGTCGCCGGAAACCGTCGCCCGATTGCGCGAGGCGCTTAGCGCCAGCCAGGAAGCGCTTTCGCGCCAGGACGAGCAGTTGCGGGAGGCCCGGGCCGCCCTGGCCGAGAGTCGCGACCGCTACGACAACTTCTACGAATGCGCCCCGGTCGGCTTTCTCAGCCTGGACGCGGCCGGCGGCATCGTCGCGGCCAACCGCCAGGCCGCGGCCATGCTCGGCCAGACGCCTGAGACCCTGCGCGGCCGCCCCTTTTCCAGGTTCGTGGTCCGGGTCGACCAACCGCTTCTGCGCGCCCTGCTCGACCGGACCAGACAGACCGGGGAACGGCAGGTCGTGGAAATCCGGCTGTCGCGTCCGGAGAGAACCGGCCTTTACGTGGAAGCCGCCATCACGGCCCACGGCCGGTCGTCCGCCCCGGACGGGGGGCAAGGACTCCATCTCGCCCTTTCCGACCGTACCCCCCGGCGCGAATCCGAAGAAGCCCTGCGACTGGCCGACCTCATCCTCGAAACCAGTCCCGCCTTCCTCCTGCGCTACCCCGTGGCCGACGGCGAACCCGGCCCCCTGGAATACGTCTCCGCCAACATCGTCCGCCTCGGCTTTTCCCGGGAGAACCTGCTCAGCGGCACCGTGCCCCCCCGCGAACTCGTCCACCCGGGCGACCTGCCCCGGGTCGAGGCGGCCCTGCGGGAAAACGCCGCCGCCGGCAACGACGCCTGCATCCTGGACTACCGCCTGCGGACCCGGGACGGCCAGACCCGCTACGTCACCGACCACATCCGGCTGTTGCGCGACGCCGGCGGCCGGGTCAACGCCGCCCAGAGCCTGGTCCTGGACATCACCGACAGCACCCTGGCCAGGCAAGATCTGGAAACCGTCCTCGACAGCGCCCCCATCCCCATCGTCAAGGTGCGCATCGCGGCAGGCGGCGACCGGATTCTCGAATACCAGAACCCCGCCGCCGCCCGCCTGTTCGGGGAGGAAGCGCGGGGGAAATCCTGCAAGGGCTTTTTGTGCAACAAGGAGACCTGCCCGGCCCTAAGCGCCGATTCGGGCGTGGTGCGCGACCGGGAATGCGCCATCGCCACCCTGCGCGGCGAGCGCATCATGTACAAGACCGCCCACAAGCTCCCTGACGACTCCTGCATCATCGAGGCCATGGTGGACGTCACCGAGCTTATGCGCACGCGTCAGAACCTGACCCGGGCCATGGAGGCGGCGGAAGCCGCCAACAAGGCCAAATCGGAATTCCTGGCCACCATGAGCCACGAAATCCGCACGCCCATAAACGGCATCATGGGCATGACCGAGCTGGCCCTCCAGACCGACCTGACCGGGGAACAGCGGGAATACCTCGACCTGGCCCGCCAGTCGGCCCTGTCGCTGCTCGACATCGTCAACGACATCCTGGACTTCTCGCGCATCGAGGCCGGCCGGATGGAGCTTGCCGCGGCACCCTTTTCCCCGCGTCGGATACTCGGCCGCTGCCTGCGGCTGTTCGACAGCCTGGCCGCGCGCCACGGCAACACCCTAAGCCTCTCCGTGCACCCGGACGTGCCCGAAACCGTCATCGGCGACGCCGGACGGCTGGGGCAAGTCGTGACCAACCTGGTTTCCAACGGGCTCAAATTCACCAAAAACGGCGACGTGCGCCTGTGCGTTGAGCCCGGCGAGACGACCGACGCCCACCCGGTCGATGGCCATATCCCCCTGCTTTTCTCCGTTTCCGACACCGGCATCGGCATCCCCGCCGCCAAGCAGGAACGCATCTTCGAACCGTTCACCCAGCTCGACGGGAGCCTCACGCGGGACGTCGGCGGCACGGGGCTGGGACTTTCCATCTGCAACAGCCTGGTCGCGCTCATGGGCGGACGTCTTTGGCTCACCTCCCGGCCGGGAAAAGGCAGCACGTTTTATTTCACCGCCGTGTGCGGCAAAAAGGAGGGGGCGTCCCGTCCCAGACCCGTAGCGCCAACCGCCCGTCCGCCCTTGCCGCCCCTGTCCATCCTGCTGGTCGAAGACAACTGCATCAACCAGCTCGTGGCCAAACGGCTGCTGGAGCGGCGTGGCCATGGCGTCACGGCCGTGGATTCGGGGCGGGCCGCCCTGGTCCTGCTCCTGGAGTCGTCCTTCGACTGCGTGCTCATGGATGTGGAGATGCCGGGATTAAACGGCCTGGAGACGCTGTCCAGGCTGCGCGACCCGGCCCTTTACGGGGAGCGGGCCGACACGCCCGTGGTGGCGCTCACCGCCCACGCCGTCAAAGGCTACCGGGAGCAAATGCTCAAAGCGGGCTTCGACGACTACGTGTCCAAGCCCATCGACATGCGCCAGCTTGAGGCGGCCCTGCGGCGGGCCCTGGCCAGGTCCCGCCGCCCGGGCGACGGCCCGGCCGCTTAACAAGGCGGACCAAACAGGGTAGGCTTTCCTAATTCGGCCAAAACCGGAGGTGCGCCATGCGCGTGCTCATCGTGGAAGACGATCTGGAAGCCGCCGCGTACATGATCAAGGGGCTCAAGGAATCGGGTTACATCGCCGACCACGTGGCCGACGGCCGCGAGGCGCTGTACCGCGTGGCGGGGGATACCTACGACGCCCTGGTGGTGGATCGGATGCTGCCCGGCGTCGACGGGCTCACCATCGTGCGCACCATGCGCACGGCCGGCAACCATACCCCCGTGCTGATCCTGTCGGCGCTTGGCGACGTGGACGACCGGGTCAAGGGCCTGAAAGCCGGCGGCGACGACTACCTGGTCAAGCCCTACGCCTTTGCCGAACTGCTCGCCCGGCTGGAGGCCCTGCTGCGCCGAGGCCGGTCCGAAGCCCCGGACACCACGCTCAAAATCGCGGACCTGGAGATGGATCTGGTAGCCCGCACGGTCAGGCGCGCCGGCAAGCCCATCGAACTCAAGCCCAAGGAATTCGCCCTGCTCGAATACCTCATGCGCCACGCCGGACACGTGGTCACCCGCACCATGCTGCTCGAAAACGTCTGGGACTACTCCTTCGACCCCCAGACCAACGTCATCGACGTCCACATCAGCCGCCTGCGCCAGAAGATCGACAAGGGCCACGACAAGCCCCTGCTCTCCACCATCCGCGGCGCCGGATACAGCCTGCGTGATCCCAACTAAACTTCTGCGTTCCTCGACGCTGCGCCTGTCCATCATCCATATGGCCGCCTTCGGCCTGTCGGTGCTGGTGCTTCTGGGGTTCATCTACACCTCCACCGCCGGCTTCATGGAGCGGCAGACCGACGAGACGATAAACGCCGAAATCCAGGGTCTGGCCGAACAATACAGCCAGCTCGGCCTCACCGGGCTTATCCGCGTCATCAAGTCCCGCGTGGCCAAGGACAAGGCCGGGTCGAGCGTCTACCTGCTCACCGACTGGAAGTTCAACCCCCTGGCCGGCAATCTGGCCGACTGGCCCAAGTTCAAGGACACCGGTTCGGGCTGGTTCGACGCCACGCTGGAGGACACCGAAAACTTCGAGCCGCGCCGGGTGCGCATGCGCTACTTCCTTTTGCCCGGCAACTTCCACCTCATCGTCGGCCGCGACGTGTCGGAACGTATCAAGGTGGAACGGCTCATCATGGACGCGCTCATCTGGGGCCTCGGCATCACCGTGGTGCTCGGCGGGCTGGGCGGCCTTTTAACCAGCCGCTGGACCCTCAAGCGCATCGACGTCATCAACAAGGCCAGCCGGGAAATCATGCGCGGCGAGCTGAACCGGCGCATCCCCACCCGTGGGGCCGGCGACGAGTTCGACCGCCTGGCCGAAAACTTAAACGCCATGCTCGACCAGATCTCCAAGCTCATGGACGGCGTCAAGCAGGTGTCCAACAACATCGCCCACGACCTGCGCGGACCCTTGAACCGCATCCGCTCGGGCCTGGAGATGTCCCTGACCCGGCCGGTCGACGACCCCGAGCACTATCGCGCCGTGCTGCGCCAGACCATCAGCGAAATCGACAACCTGCTGATGACCTTCAACGCCCTTTTGACCATCGCCCAGGCCGAATCCGGCACCCGCCGCCAGGACTTCACCACCGTGGACCTGACCAGCCTCGCCGCCGACGTGGCCGAACTCTACGAGCCCCTGGCCGAGGAAAAAGGCCTGGCCTTCTCCGTGGCCCTCGCCCCGGACGTGACCATCCCCGGCAACCGCCACCTGCTCTCCCAGACCCTGGCCAACCTGCTCGACAACGCCGTCAAGTACACCCCCGACGGCGGGGGCATCACCGTGACCCTCACCGCCACCCCAAACGGTCCGGAACTGGCCGTGGCCGACACCGGCCCCGGCATTCCGGCCGAATACCGGGACCTCGTCCTCGAACGCTTCGCCCGGCTGGAATCCAGCCGCAACACCCCGGGCAGCGGCCTGGGCCTGTCCCTGGTGGCCGCCGCCGCCGGCCTGCATCAGGCCGCGCTCCGCCTGGAAGACAACCACCCGGGCCTGCGGGTCACCCTGGCCTTTCCCCGTCCCCGGGCCTGACTCCGGCCGAAGATGAATTTTAGTTCATAAAGCGGCCATTGATCCTCCATGCTGGCAGCCTATCCAGGCAGCATCGGATACGGCGTTGCGGCCAGGCCCAGACAAACGTGCCCGAACCATACCCTCTTTGTTCCATCCGCCGTCCGTACGGCCCCTCCCGTCCGGATGGCCCAAGGTCGCCCTCCCCCTCCTTGAACGAAGCCCCCGCCCCCACACGGCGGGGGCTTTCGTTTGTCCGGCCCACCCGTTTCCTAAACAACGTTCATGTTCCGGTCATGCCGGGTCCACCCTTCCGCCCTATCTTCCATCCCGACGGCAACGCGGCTACCCCCCTCCGGCCGCGCCGTCACCGCCCTTTGCCAACAAACCAGGGCCCGGTCCCCGCTCCCTTCACCCCACCCGGGACCGCAAGCCGAAACCTCCTCTCCTCGAACGCGAAGCCCCCGCTCCCCCGGCGGGGGCTTCCTCTTTCCTAACCAAAGTTCATGCGCCGGCCATGCCCCCTTCATGATCCATGTTTATATGCATCATGACGGCAAACCCGGCTTCCCCTCAAGCCGGCCCGTCAAAGGCTAAGCGGCGCGCACCACGCCGCGACGGCCACAAGACCACTCTCTCTCCTCCCTCCTTGAGCAGGCCCCCGCTTCCCCGGCGGGGGTCTGTGTTTTTTGGGGCTACGTAGCTTGGATTGGCAGGGGAGAGAGGGGAAGAGAGAGAAGAAGCCGAGAAGGGGGGACCGGGGGGCATCAAGCCCCCCGGCGGAGTGCAGAGGCGGAGCCTCTGCCGGGGTCCGGGGCAGCGCCCCGGCAACCCGGCTACGCGGCTACGCGGTGATCTGGTCGCTGGTGAGGCCGAAACGGCGGGTGCGGTGTTGGTAGTCGCTTATGGCGGCGTCGAGATGGTCGGGGGTGAAGTCCGGCCACAGCGTATCGGGAAAGGCGAACTCGCTGTAGGTGGACTGCCACAGCAGGTATCCGGAGAGGCGTTTTTCGCCGCTGGTGCGGATGATGAGGTCCGGGTCGGGCTGGCCGGCGGTGTAGAGCTCGGCCGAGAGGCGCTCTTCGGTGACGTCCTCGGGGGCGACGCCCTGGCGCATGAGGCTGCGGCAGGCGCGCAGGATTTCATCGCGTCCGGAGTAGTTGAGCGCCAGGTTCAGGGTCATTTCGGTGCAGCGGGAAGTCTTGGCGATAACGTGGCCAAGGACTTTGCGCGTGGCCAGGGGCAGCGCGTCCATCTCGCCGAGCACCTTGAAGCGGATGGACTGTTTGACCAGGGTATCGAGTTCGCGGGTGAGAAAGCGCACGAGAAGATCGAACAAAAACTTGATCTCATCGGCCGGCCGCCCCCAGTTTTCCTTGGAAAACGTGTAGAGGGTGAGGTGGCCGATACCCAGTTCGCGGCAGCGCGTGACAATCCCGCGCGCGGCTTCGGTGCCGGCCCGGTGGCCTTCGCTGCGGGGCAGTCCGCGCATGGTGGCCCAGCGTCCGTTGCCATCCATGATGATGGCAACGTGCCGGGGAAGGGACATGGAATCGGGCACTATATCTCCATGATTTCCTTTTCTTTCTTGGCAAGCGCATCATCGGCCTTGGCGATGTAGGCATCGGTGAGCTTCTGGATGTCCTCCTGGCCCTTGCGCTGATCGTCTTCGCTTATGGCCTTGTCGTTTTTCTTTTTCTTGAGGACGTCGTTGGCGTCGCGGCGGATATTGCGAATGGCGACCTTGGCCTCTTCGGAATATTTCTTGGCCACCTTGGCCAATTCCTTGCGGCGGTCCTCGGTCAGGGGCGGGATAACGATACGGATGATCTTGCCGTCGTTGACCGGCGTCAGGCCGAGGTCGGACTTGAGGATGGCCTTTTCCACATCGTTGAAGGCCTTGCGGTCCCAGGGCGCGATCGTGATGGTGCGGCTGTCCGGGGTGGACACCGAGGCCATCTGGTCCAGAGGCGTCGGGGTGTCGTAGTAGTTCACGCGCACACCGTCGAGCAGCGACGTGGAGGCCCGTCCGGTACGGAGACGCGAAAAGTCCTTATCCAGCGAAGCCAACGCCTTTTGCATCCGGTCTTCGGCGTCCTTGAGCACTGCCTGCATGTTATTCCTCTCCTTTGACCACCGTGCCGACGGGCTCACCGACCAGCACCCGCTTGAGGTTGCCCGGCGTGAACATGTTAAAGACCACGATGGGCAGCTTGTTGTCCATGGCCAGGCTTATCGCCGTGCTATCCATGACGCGCAGCCGTTTTTCCAGCACGTCCATGTAGGTCAGGGTATCGAACTTGACGGCGTCGGGATGTTTGACCGGGTCCTTGTCGTAAACGCCGTCGACCTTCGTTCCCTTGAGGATAGCCTCGGTTTTGAGCTCCATGGCCCGAAGCGCCGCGGCGGTGTCCGTGGTGAAGTACGGATTGCCGGTGCCGGCGGCGCAGATGACCACCCGGCCCTTCTCCAAGTGCCGCAGGGCCCGGCGACGAATGTAGGGCTCGCAGACCTCGCGCATGGTGATGGCCGACATGACGCGGGTGGACAGCCCCTGCTTCTCCAGGCCTTCCTGCACGGCCAGGGCGTTTAAGACCGTGGCCAGCATGCCCATGTAGTCCGCCGAGGCCCTGTCCATGCCGGCGGCCTGCTCGGAGACGCCGCGAAAGATGTTGCCGCCGCCGATGACCAGGGAAATCCTGGCTCCGGCCTCGACCCCCCAGGCGATTTCCTGGCAAAAGTTGGTGATGGTCTGTTTGTCGATCCCGAAGGGGCGACCACCGGCCAGCGCCTCGCCGCTTATCTTTAGCAAAACCTGGGAAAACCGCAAATTCGACATGGCGCCCCCTTGCTGGCTGCGAAAAGTGTGGGGGGAGGCCCTGGCGTCCTGACCTCCCCGGGTACGGATTGCAAAAAAAACGGGCCTTACGGCCCGTTGTAACCTTGATGCGTGTCGACCTAGGCGGCGTCCTCGCCCAGGGCCATGCGGCAAAATCGCCCGATCTGGACGTTTTCGCCAAGTACGCCGATCAACTCGTTGAGCAGATCCTTGATGGCGACCTTGTCGTCCTTGATGAAAGGCTGCTCAAGCAGGCAGACTTCCTTGTAGTACTTCTTCAGGCGGCCTTCGACGATCTTCTCGGCGATGGCTTCGGGCTTGCCCTCTTCCATGGCCTGATGCTTGTAGATTTCCTTTTCCTTGGCCAGAAGCTCGGCCGGCACTTCCTCGGGGACGAGGCAGACCGGATTGGCGGCGGCGATCTGCATGGCCACGTTTTTCGCGAACTCCTGGAAGCGCTCGGAGCGGGCCACGAAGTCGGTCTCGCACTTGATCTCGACCATGACGCCGAGCTTGCCGTTGGAGTGGATATAGGAACCGATCATGCCCTCGGAGGTGGCGCGGCCGGCGCGCTTCTGGGCCTTGGCCAGGCCTTTCTCGCGCAGCCAGGCGACGGCTTTGTCCTCGTCGCCGGAGCACTCGCCCAGGGCTTTCTTGCAATCCATCATGCCCGCGCCGGTTTTGTCACGCAGGGCTTTCACGGAGCTGGCGGTAATATCGGCCATGAATCGGTCCTCCTACTCGGCGGTGGTTGCGGATTCGGTTTGCGCCGCGGGAGCGGCGGCAGCGGGCTCGGCGGCAGGGGCGACGGCGGCCTCGACTTCGAGTTCAGGCTTCTCGTCCTTGTCCGGGACAGGCTCGTCGTCCTTATCCTTGTTCTGGGCCGCGCCCTCAAGGCAGGCTTCGGCCACGCTGGAGGCAAAAAGCTTGATGGCGCGGATGGCGTCGTCGTTGCCGGGGATCACGTAGTCGATGACGTCGGGGTCGCAGTTGGAGTCCACCACGGCCACGATGGGGATGCCGAGCTTGCGGCATTCCTGGACGGCGATCTCTTCGCGCTTGGGGTCGATGATAAACGCCACCTGGGGCAGCTTCTCCATGTCCTTGATGCCGCCGAGGTTGGCGTTGAGCTTGCCCACCTCACGGCTCATCATCACGATTTCCTTTTTCGGAAAGCGCTTGATGGTGCCGTCCCCGAACATGCGCTCCAGGTTCTTGAGGCGGTCGATGCTCTTCTTTATGGTCTGAAAGTTGGTGAGCATGCCGCCCATCCAACGGTTGGTGACGAAGAACTGGCCGGCGCGCTCGGCTTCCTTTTTCACGGATTCCTGGGCCTGGCGCTTGGTGCCGACGAAAACGACCTTGCCGCCGCCGGCGACGACGCCGGCCACGAAGTCGTGGGCCTTCTGGTACAGGCGCACGGTCTGCTGCAGGTCGATGATATGGATGCCGTTTCTGGCCCCGAAAATGAACGGGCGCATTTTGGGGTTCCAACGGCGGGTCTGGTGTCCGAAGTGGACGCCGGTCTCCAGAAGCTGCTTCATGGTTACGTAAGGCATGAGGACTCCTTGGGTTTTCCCTCCGCTTCGCCGGGGAGCGACCGGACCGTCCGGCACCCAGGGAAAAGGCGAAGCGTGCGTGTTTGGTGAACGGGAGTTTGTAGTCATCTTCCCGAAAAAAGGCAAGAGCCCGGCTCCCGAAAATTTCCGGACGCCAGCAGGGCTATTGCAGCGGCGCGAGCTCTTCTTCGGACCTGGCCGCGTTGATGAGCACCCCCACCGCGTCGATCTCCACCCGGACCTCGTCGCCCGGGGCAAGCCGCCCGCCGCCGGCCGGGGAGCCGGTCAGGACCACGTCGCCGGGAAGCAGCGTCATGATGGTGGAGATGAAGCTGACCAGCGCATAGGGGGAGAGCACCATGTCATCGGTCGAGGATTCCTGGGTCACGGCGCCGTTGACCGTGGTGCGCAGCCACAGCGCCGTGGGGTCGGCCACGGCGGTCTCGATCCACGGCCCGATGGGGGCGAAGGTGTCGAAGCCCTTGGCCCGCCCCAGCGGTTCATCCGGGGCGAGGAAATCGCCGGCCGTGACGTCGTTGGCGCAGCTGTAGCCGAAAAGATGGCGCGGCACGTCCTCGGGCGCGACGTTGCGGCAGCCCCGGCCAAGGACCAGGGCCAGTTCCCCCCAGGCCTCCACCCGGGCGGTGGCCCGGGGCAGCAGGATGGACTGGCCGTTGCCGATGACGGCCGAGGGGGGCTTTAAAAAAAGCATGGGCGCGTCGGCCGGCCCGCGGCCGATCTCGTGCAGGCGACTGCGGAAATTGCCCTGGGCGCACACCACCTTGGACGGCGCGACCGGCGCCAGCACCGAGACCTCCGCAAGCGGCAGCACCTCGGGCAGGCCAAGCGTGCGGTCAAGGCACTTGACCGCACGCTCCTCCAGCAGCAGCTGGGCGTAAAACGTCGCGTTTCCCCGACGCACCCGCAGGACTTTCATGCCGTCACGTCCCGGTTACAAGGTGATGACCAGCGGCACCACCACCGGATCGCGCTCCAGCACCTTGCGGAAAAACCGCCGCAAGGCCGAGCGGATGCGTTCCTTGAGCAGGTCGGACTGGCCCGGCGGCACGTTTTCGTAGATGTCGAGGACGATGCACTTGGCGTCTTCCAGCACGTGGCTGTAGTGCTGCTCGAAGACGAAGCCCTTGGACAGGATGTTGGGACCGAAGGTCAGCTCGCCGGACTTCTCGTCCACCACCATGACCACGATGACCAGCCCCTCCCCGGCAAGCAGCTGGCGCTCCTTGAGCACGGTGACGCCCACGTCGCCGACCCCTTTGCCGTCAACATAGATGTGCTCCACCGGGATCGGGTCCTCGAGCCGGATCAGCCCGCCGGAAAAGGTCACGGGCTGGCCGTCCTCGATGACCATCGCCCGTTCCGGGGCCACGCCGCAGGAAACGCCGATGCGGGCGTGCTTGACCAGATGGCGGTATTCGCCGTGCACGGGGATGAAAAACTTCGGCGAAACGGCCCGCAACATCAGCCGCAGTTCCTCGGCGTGGGCATGGCCCGAGGCGTGGATGGCCTGGACGGACTCGTAGAGGACCTCGGCCCCGAGCTTGTAGAGACGGTTGATGAGCCGCGTTATGGCCCGCACGTTGCCCGGGATGAACCGCGAGGACAAAAGGACGGTGTCGCCCTTTTGCACCTTGATCTGGCGGTGCTCGCCGTAGGCCAGGCGCGACAGGGCCGAAAGCGGCTCGCCCTGGGAGCCGGTGACGAGCAGCACCACCTGGTTGTCCGGCAGGTTCGGCAGGTCGTCGAGGCTGGCCTCGGTCTCGGGCGGCACGCGCAGGTGCCCGAGCTCCCGGGCGATCTCGATGTTGGAAAAAAGACTCTTGCCCGAGACCGCGACCTTGCGGCCCGTGGCCTGGGCCAGGTCGTAGATTTCCTGCATCCGCTGGATGTGGCTGGAAAAAAGCGTCACCACAATGCGCCCGGAGACATCCTTGAAAATGTCGGCCAGGGCGGATTTGATCTCGCGCTCGGTCAGGGCGAAGCCCTCGCGCTCGGCATTGGTGGAATCGGATAACAGCAGCATGACGCCTTTTTCGGAAAAGGCCTTGATGGCCGGCAGGTCGGTGGCGTGGCCGTCGAGGGGTGTGCGGTCGATCTTGAAGTCGCCGGTGTGGACGATGCGCCCGGCCGGGGTCTCGATGCCGAGGGCAAAGCCGCGCACGATGGAATGGCACACCGGGAAAAAGGTGATCTTGAAATCGCCAAGCGTGATGGTCTGACCGCCCTCCACCGCCTCGAAGTGTGTGAACTCCTTGAGGTTGTGCTCCTCGAGTTTCTTGGCGGCCAGGGCCAGGGTGAACGACGAGCCGTAGAGCGTGGCGTCGCACGAGCGCATAAGCCAGGGCAGCGCCCCGATATGGTCCTCGTGGCCGTGGGTAAGGATGATGCCCTTGAGTTTGTCCTTGTTGGCCAAAATGAAGTCGAAGCGCGGGATGACCACGTCGATGCCGAACAGGGAATCGTCGGGGAACATCAGGCCGCAATCCACGACGATCATGGATTCGCCAGACACCAGGGCCATGCAGTTAAGCCCGATTTCGCCGAGGCCGCCCAGCGGGTAGAGCGTCACGGCGGGATTGGAATTCATTGTCGCATCTCCTGGTAGGCCCCGTTCATGCGGGCCCAAAGGTCGTTTTTAAAAGCTTCACGCTCCTTGAGCGTATAAAGAGCATGGGGATCGAAAGGGGGCAGGGCGCGCACGGTCACTTCCCCCGGGCGCACCAGCCGGGCGTGCTTGGGCAGAATGTTCCCGGAACCGGAAACGATAAGCGGGGCCACCTTGGCCCGGCACTTGAGCGCCACGATCATGCCGCCGGTCTTGAATTCGCCAAGGCGCGAGTAATCCATGGACCGCGTGCCCTCGGGGAAAACGAGCAGCCCCACCCCGCGCGAGACGAGCCCGGTCGCGCAGGCGATGGATTCCATGGCCTTGCGCCGGTTGGCCCGGTCGATGGCCACATGGCCCACCCGGCGCATGGCCGGGCCGAAGACCGGGATGGCGAACAGGCTTTCCTTGGCCAGAAACCGGAAATTATACCCGGAAAGCGTGGCGAAAAGGATCGGGATGTCCATATGGCTCTGGTGATTGGCCATGAAGATATAGGTCTCGCCCGGGTCGAGGGCCGACAGGTCCACCGTGACGCGCACGCCGGAGCACCGGACCAGGCATCTGGCCCACAGGCCTTCCAGCCGGTGGGACAGGCGGCCGTCAGCCCCCACGCGGGCGAACAGCCAGCACAGGGAGCTGAAAACGAGGGTCAGCGGCACAAGGCAGGCCGTGAAAAAAAGCGATCGAATCATGTTTCCATCGTTCCGTGTTGACAAGTGGGCCAGGCGGGCAAGGATGCCGGGCGGCATCCCGATACTAGGGTCGACGGCGGAAAAAATCCAGCCTTCCCGCCGGGGCCGCATGCCTTGCACAGGTAATTCTTTTTTGGCAACAGTTCCCTGCAGTGCGCAGCGTGCGCAACGCAAGGGGACTTTGCATGAAAATTCTCATTGTCGACGACGACCCCATCTCCCGCCTGACCATGTCCACGACGCTCAAATCCTACGGGCAGTGCGACTGCGCCGAACACGGCCAGGACGGACTGGCCCGCTTCGCGGCCGCCCTGGACAGCGGCGAGCCCTTCGACCTCGTGTTCATGGACATCCAGATGCCGGTCATGGACGGCCACACGGCCCTGGCCGCCATACGCGAGGTGGAGCGCGCGCGCAGGGTCGTCCCGGGCAGCGAGGCCAAGGCCATCATGATCACCTGCCACGACGACGTCAAAAACGTCAGCGAGTCCTTTTTCCACGGCGAGGCCTCGGGCTATTTCACCAAGCCCATCGACCTGCGGGCCATGGTGGCGCGGCTCAAGCAGGACGGCCTGCTTTAAGCTGTTCCTTATCCTTCTTTTTCCAAAAAAGATTTTACATCGTCACAAAGAGGCGATACGGCAGGCTTAAGTCCCAAGTTGCGCCGCGCGACGCGATTGCGCCTCGCCGCGGCAAGGCCATTTCCGAGGAGGATGTCCCCATGTCGCTGAAAAAAAAGTTCCTGAAAAGCAAACCCGTCTGCAAGGTAACTTTCGTTTTGGCCAAGGAGCAGGCCAAGGACGCCGGCAATGTCGGCCTCGTCGGCGAATTCAACGATTGGGATATCGACGCCACGCCCATGCGCCGGCAAAAGGACGGTTCCTTTTCCGTCACCCTTGACCTCCCGACCGGCCGGGAATACCAGTTCCGCTATCTGATCGATGGGGAGATCTGGATCAGCGACCCCGAATCGGACAAGCACGCCTTTTCCCCGTTCGGCGACTGCGAGAATTCCGTCATCACGGCCTAGGCCCGCGCCGATGACCGTGTGCCCGACCCGCGTCCTCCGCCCCGCTCCCCTGCCGGGCCGGGCACGCGGGAATCGAACGGAACCTCGCCGACGCGGGACATGCCGCAACGACATGTCGGCGACCGGAAAGGGTTCGCCCGGGGACGTGTGGGACGCGCCGCGTCGATGCGGAACGCCATAAGCGAACCGCCGCCCTTCCCCGGACCGGACCATGGCCGCCCGGATACGAAACATCTGCCTCATCCACTCGCACCTCGGGCCGGCTCTTGCGCGCCTGGGCGTGCGCGTGACGCACCTCGACCCGCCCCAGGGAATGGCCAGCCTGCCGGAACTTCTGGCCGGCCTGCCCGAACCGCCCGACTGCATCATCCACCAGGAGCACCTCGGCACCCGGCTGGTGTTGACCGACCTCGACGCCGCGCCCTGCCCGGTCATTTACTGGGCCCTCGATCCGCACCTCAACTTTTTCTGGCAGCGCCACTACGCCCGGGGCTTTTCCGCCGTGGCCACCACCCAGCCCCACCTGGCCACGGCCTTTGCCGCCGCCGGCGCGGCGGACGCGGCCTGGGTGCCCTGGCACGGCGCGCTCCGTCCGTTTATCCCCCATGCCGGCCGCGACATTCCCCTGGCCTTCGTCGGCCGCATCACCCCCCAGCGCCGGCGCCGCCAGTGGTTCATCGAGCACCTGGCCCGCCACGGGCTCGTCAGGCGCGACGACGTTCACGGCGAGGCCCTGGCCGCGTTCTACGACGCCGCGCGGATCGTGCCCAACGAAGCCATTGCCGGCGAAATCAACCTGCGCCTGTTCGAGGCCGCTTCCAGCGGCTGCCTGCCCGTGGCCGAACGCCGGCCCGAGGCCGTGGCCGCGCTTTTCGTCCCGGACCGGGAAGCCTTTTATTATGATGATGTGCTGGAGCTCGACGACCGCATCCGCTTCGCCCTGGCCCATCCGGGCCTGACCGAAAAGATGGGGCGGGCCGCCCATGCCGCCGTGGCCGCCCGCCACCTGCCCATCCACCGGGCCGCCGCCCTGCTCGAGCTGGCCGCCCGTTGCGGCCCGCCGCCGCGCGGTCCCGAGGCGGCCGCCGCGCAAGCGCTCGCCCTCTACCAACTGCGCCGCTCCGGACAGCTGGTCCTGGCCGGGTCGACGGTCTGGCAACGGCTCGCCGCCGGGCCGGACACGCCGGAGGTCATGGCCGCCCGCATCCAGACGGCGCTCGGAGCCGGGGACCGCGAGGCCGTGCTGGCGCTGATCGGCCTCTGTCTGGCCCGGCCGGAGCTTTCGGGGCATCCCCTGACGGCATCGGCCTGCTGTCTGGCGGCCTGCCGCCTGGACGCGCCGGAAGAAGCCCGGCTCGCCTACGTGGCCCAGGCCGGACACGGACGCCGGGACATCCCCCGCCTGTCCGGCCCGCGCGACTACCTGCTCCACTTCGCCGGAGCGCTGGAGGCGGCCGGCTACGACGCCGCGCCGGGCATGGTGTTCGACCCGGCCCGCCATCTGCCGGAAAACGCCATCCAGTGCCTGGTCGCCGCCAAGGCCCTCGACCCGGACAATCTCGAGGTCGAACGCCGCCTGGACAGGCTGCTGGCGCGCCTGCCCGGCAACGAGCCCCAACGCGTGGCCCTGCTCTCCAACCTGACGCTCCACCGGCCGGACGACTGGGCCCTCGGGCTGCTGCTCGGTCTGGCCGATCTGGCCGCCTTCCGCCTGGAACCCGGCCTGGAGGAAGTCGCCCTGGCCGCGGCCACGGCCGCGAAAGCGGGACAGGAAAAACGTTTCGCCAGGCGTCTGGCCCTGGCCGATCCTTCCGGTCGGCTGCCCGCGGCGCTGCGTTCCGTATCGGAGGCCGCCCCCGGCCCCGAACGGGGAAAATAGGCGCGCCGCTCCCGTCCCCTTGACTGCCGGCCAACGGCTGGCTACAGGCATAGCATAAGCGGTATCGACAGTCGGCCGCGCACAGGCCGGCAAGGAGAGGACGCCATGAGCGCGATCAACTTTTCGAGCGCCGCAGGGGCGGAAGCCTCCTACGGCATCGTGTCCAAGACGCTGGATACCATGAACAACGCCGTTTCCTCATCCGCCACGTCCTTTACGCCGACCGACAAAGAGACCATCGGCGCGGCCGTGGTGGGCAAGACGCTGGATTACATGAACAGCGGCGGGTCGGGCTCCGCGTCCACCAGCAACGACATGAGCCAGACCTACCAGTTCTCCAAGGACGTGCTCGGCGCCTACACCTCGGGCATCGGCTCACTGGCCGACGCCGATGCATAAGCGAAGAGGGAAGAAAAGAAGCGTAAGCGATGCGAGAGGGGAAACCCTTTAAAAAGGGTTCTCCCCTCTCGCGCTCTCCCCTTCCTCAACTTTTTAATGGGTTGCGGGAGCGGCGCCCTCGCAGCGGGAAGCGCCGGGCATCCGGCGTTGCCGCCGCGTCCATTTCCCGATAGGCATCTTCCCAATTCCCGTATATCCTCCAAACCCTTTATGGGGGGTCGGGGGGGCCCTCGGCCCCC
>NZ_JBLODY010000044.1:0-34491 GCF_047785625.1 Solidesulfovibrio sp. C21 | reverse complement strand
ACTTGCGGCCTGGTTCGAGGACTACAACGAGATGCACCCCCACAAGGGGCTGCGGATGCTCTCGCCCAGGGAATTCATCCGCTTCTTAGCAACTGCGGGGTGTCCGGTTTGACGGGGGCAACTCCAGAAGAAGCAATGGTGGAAAAACGATTCTACAACATCTTTGAACTAGCTATAATCCTTGGGAAAAGCACCGCATCCATTCACGGGCACCTCGCGCGGAAGCAGTTTGACGCCATCCCTCCGCCTATAAAATTGGGTCGCCGCCTAGCATGGGAAGTGGGAGTTGTCGAAGTATGGTGCGAGGACAAAGCCGCCCAGGCCGACATAAGGGCCAAGAACAGCCTCAGCCATGATCTGCCTCCTGTCAGGCGACGCGGCAGGCCAACCAAGGCGGAACAGAGGGACAGAGGTGGAAAATGAGCGGCAGGCCCTCGGTCTCCCCACTGCCCTGTGCGCACCAAGAGGTCCCGCCGGAGGATCTCGGTGGCCTCAATCTCAAGGAGTGGCCCCAATTCTCGTTTGACGCCTGTCCGGGAATCCTGGGTGAGTTCGTGCGACTGGCGACGCGCGACAGCGAAGCCGATCCGGCGGCGGTCTGCATCACAACGTTGGTGCGCTTCGGGGCGGAAATCTACGGCTACGCGCCCAATCGAGGCCCGCACATCTATGTGGGCGAAACCGTACACCCACCGCGAATCTTTGCCGTCATCTGCGGCAATTCCAGCAAAGCTCGCAAAGGGACCTCCCGACATCCCGTGACGAAGCTTTTTGGACGGGAACACTGTCTGCCCGCCGACCTGAAGGCATGGGGCGTCCCTTTGCCTGCCCGGGAAAGCGGCGGCCCGCTCTCCACGGGAGAAGGGCTGGCCCATCAGGTACGCGACGAAAGCGATGAGGAGCGGGAGCGGAAGCAACGCCAGAATCCCGCCGAGCCACTCCGCGAAAAGGGAGACAAAAGGCTTGTGATCATCGACGAGGAGTTTGCCAGCGCCCTTACCTGCACCAAGCGCGAAGGCAATACGGTCTCCATGGGCATGCGTTGCTTCTGGGACTCAGGCGATTACGCCCCTCTGACCAAGAACAACCCTGTACTGGTCAGTGGCGCGCACATCAGCATCATCACCCACATCACCATGCAGGAACTCGCCGTGTGCCTGGGTGAGGTCCAGACCGTGAATGGTTTCGGCAACCGGTTCCTTTGGATATGCGCCCGGCGTTCGAAACTGGTGGCCTTGCCTTCACGGATGCCGGACGCAGAACTTGCGCCCATGCAGCGTGAGCTCTGGCGGCGCGTGGGGCAAGCGCAGCAACGCGGTATCATGACCATGACCCCGAATGCCTTGGAGCTCTGGACGCACATCTACCCAGAGCTCTCCCAGGAGCACACAGGCTTGGCCGGGAGCATTATCAACCGGGCCGAAGCCCAAACCCTCCGTCTGGCCCTCCTCTATGCCCTTTTGGACGCTCAGGGGGAAATCGAGGAGCCCCACTTGCAAGCGGCCCTTGCCATGTGGCGCTATGCCCAGAACTCGGCGCTGTACATCTTTGGGGATCGGGTGACAGACCCGCTGGAGGATAAAATCCTGGAAGCGCTCAAGGCCGGTCCGCTCACAGCCACCGAGCTAAGCTCCGCCCTCAGCAGGCATGTCCCCCGCGACCGCCTCAAACCCCTTCTGCAGCAGCTCGAAGCGCAACAGCGCATCACCGTCACGAAGCAAAAAAACGCGGGTCGCCCCCGGATCATCCTGGCTCTGCGTAAATTAAGCGAATTAAGCGAATTAAGCGAACAAAGGAGGATCGGTGCATGAGCCTTTTTGCGCTTCTTTCGCTTTTTTCGCTTGTTCGCAACTCCCACAGCTTACCTGTGCGCAGTGACGCTAAAGGCCATGGCCAGCCTACCCGTTGTGGGCACGCGCTGACGCGGTGCCCCCTGCCGGGGCTGGCGAGGGCGTGCCGCCCTTCGAACCTCGCCAAAGACAAAAGGCCGAAAGGCGGTTGACGCCATGGGGAAGAATGCAGAGAGCCGCACAGCCTGGATCAAGCTTCGCGTCACCCCGGCTGAGAAGGAAGCGATCATGGCCAAGGCGAACGCCCAGGGGCAGACCGTGACGGATTTCATCCGCCAACGAGCCTTGGACTATCGCCTGCGCAAAACGCCCTTGGAAAAGGAGCACGTCCGCCTGGTCGCCCGGGTGGGCGCGAACCTGAATCAGCTGGCCCGGTGGGCCAACACGTACAAAAGCCGAGCGGAGGCCATACGCGTATTGGCAGCCCTTTTAAGCTTCGAGAGGGCACTCAAGCGAGACGCTGCCCCAGCTGACAGCGACCGGCAAGAATCCTCTCTTCCCCTGGAGTCAAAACCTTCCGTGGAGACGCCATGTACATGAAGGTCTTCCCGCATGGCCAGGGGGCCGGGGATGGGCCGACGCGCTATCTGGTGCGGCCGGACTACCCTGGCCGGGACAAACATCCGCCCGAAGTGCTGCGCGGTGAACCGGAGCTGACCCGAGAGCTGATCGACTCCCTGGACACCAAATGGAAGTTCACGGCCGGGGTCCTGTCCTGGCATCCGGACGAAGTCGTGACGCCCGAGCAGGAAACGCGTGTCATGGACGACTTCGAGGCCGTGGCCTTTGCCGGCCTGGAGCCGGACCAGCGCAATATCCTTTGGGTGAGGCACCACCATGCCGGGCATCACGAGCTCCATTTCGTCATCCCACGCGTGGAGCTCTCAAGCGGCAAGGCGTTCAATCCCTGCCCGCCCGGCTGGCAAAAACACTTCGACGTGTTCCGGGACCTGCACAACCACCGCGAAGGTTGGGCCAGGCCGGACGATCCGGCCAGGGCCCGACTGCGCACGCCGGAACATGCGGACTTGCACCGAGCCCGCCTGATCCGCTGGGGGAAAACGCCCGGCAAGGACGAACGCGCGGAGGCCAAGGACGCCGTTCATGCCTTCCTGCTCATGAAGATCGAAGAGGGACAGGTCACCAACCGCTCAGAGCTCCTTGCGGCGTTACGGGAGGCTGGCCTGGAGATCAACCGGGCGGGCAAGGACTACATCACCGTCAAAGACCCAGCCAGCGGCGAAAAGCTTCGCCTCAAGGGAGGAATCTATGCCGAACACTGGCAACTCGCTGACATCCCTGGCCGATCGCATGCGGGCCAGGACCGAGCAGGACCGGCAGGAACTCGAAGCCCTGACCCGGCAGCAATTCAACGCCTTGAGCGAGAGCTTGCGGCAATCATCGACCGCCGCGCTGCGTACAACCGAGGCCGCTATCCAGGAAAAGCTTGGGACGTTGGAAGAGAACATTACCTCACGCTGCCAAACCCTGAGCTGGGTCTTTGGCAGAAAATGGCTGCAAGCCCTGCTCTTGAGCATGGCTCTGTTGGTGGGGACGGCCTTGGGCGGCTGGGGCGTGATGACCTTGCTCACGCACAGGGTCATGGCCTTAGAGGACGAGGTTCAGAGCTTGGAAGCGAGCAAAGCCGAGCTAGAGAGCATGGCCGGGCAATTGGAAAAACGGACATGGGGATTGCGGCTCCTGGAGAACCAGGAGGGACGATTCATCATCCTGCCGCCAAAGACTTCGGCCCACACAGGCTGGACGGTGGGCAAACAGCAAGCTGTGAAATTGGAGTGAATCATGAGCATGACCGAACTGGAACGCCACCTCCTGGATGGCTTGGAGAAGATCCAACAGGAGTTCCGTCTATCCCAGAAGAACCAGGACAAGTATTTAGCAGACTTGAAAGCACGACAGAAACGACAGGAGGAAAACTTGAATCAATTAACAGAGTCATTCGAAGAATTGGAGCCTCTATTACATCGATTGAACAGCGCCTTGCAACACAAATAAAGCGGCGATCAAAAATTCGAACCGCATCTCGTGATGGCGTTAGTTTATAACCCACAACAGCTGGAGACGACAATGGATAACTACAAAGGCGGCGACTGGGACAAACTGGACAGTCTCTTACTTCTCGCCCTCAGCACTGCAAAAAATTATCAAGATTGTACAAATTTTGCCCAGGTTTTGAGTAATTTCCTACCGTCCCTAGTAGGACAAGGCTACCTAAAAAGAGATACTGTAGATAAAGTTTGCATTGAACTGGATCAATGCAGCAAATATATTTGGCTGAAAATGGAAGAATTGAAATTACGGAGATAATGCTGTCACGCCGCCGGGGCTACGGCCCCGGCGGCGTTGAAGAGGAGAAGACGATTGAAAGCTGTATACTGCTCCCCTGAGAATTGAAGCCACGAATAAGACATGCGATAAGCAGGTCAAAGGAGTGGCTGGCATGGACGAGAAATCGCAGGACAGTGTGCAGCGTTGGACGTCGAAACGCCGGATGGCGTTGGTCCTGAGTCTCCTCAAGGGTGAAACCAGTGCCCAGGAGGCGGCTCACGGCGGTTGTCACGGCTGTTATTAAGCGGAGGTAGACGCGCGGGTGACCAAAAGGTATCTCTGTCGGATGACAGGGGTATAGAACTGGCTCACATAAGCTGGGCTCATACCGTTCGGACGCGGTGAGCCTCTAGGTGGTTGAAATCGGGGGATACTTCACCGGCATTGCAAATCTAAGTTATTTTGTATAAATATTACTTACGCAACAAGGCGAGAAGCTGGTATTGTTCGGATTTTGTGCTTACAATAACCTACTTTGAAAAAAAATAATCTCATAATTAGTTCTTTATTGAGAGGCATCGATGGGAATAAATTTCCAGCATAGAGCACATGTAGCTTTGCAATCCCTAGACTCAAGGGATCAAACTGCGACTCACAAGGCGCTAAGTTGGTTGACAAGTGTTCCTCATGAACAAATGGTAAGAAGTCCGCGCATTAAAAAAGTGCAAGGGTTAGATTTATATATTTTAAAAATTGGAATAAGGCTTCGAGCTGTTCTGTCTCGCAAAGATGACGTCTGGACAGTGGAGGATATAGTTGACCACGATCGCCTTCAGCGCCTATTATCGGTGTATGGTGGGGTATGAAAAATTTATCCCCACTTCATTTTGATGCAAGTAAATGCAGGGATGAATGGAATGATTTTTCATATTTACTTGGCAGCAAGGCCTCACTGGAGGAGGCAAAGGATATCCTTCCTTTTTTTAAGGTTCACATCCAACTGTCTTCGCTTATATCTAGATATATTGCTGTGTTTAGACAGTGTGATGTGTATGCTCATGAGTATGAAATTTACGGAGATTTTACGGCTGATCTAGTAATAGGCGATACGTCAACAAAACATTACCTTCTAGTTGAATTCGAAAATGCAGCGCCAGACGGTATATTTAAAAGGAAACCAGGGAAATCAACACCCGTGTGGGCGCCTCGCTTCGAAGGAGCATTCTCGCAGATAATTGATTGGATGTGGAAACTCGATGACATGCGTAGCACAGGCGACTACCTTTATGCTTTTGGTGATAGAGAGGTAAAATTTCATGGTCTGATTGTTGTTGGTATGGGCATGAGTCTTGATGCAAGCGATGCGAATCGCCTTGAATGGAGAAATAACAAGGTGATCGTAAACAACAACAGCATATTGTGCGTTTCGTACGAAAGATTACGCGATGACTGTGACTGGTGGCTTAAAACGTATTATGGTGTGTGACTGGGTAGATGTGCCTGGACGCTCTATTTTGCTATGTTCGGGCCTCATGAGTCCAATTCGCTCTTGGTTAAATCCATTAAACGACAAGGCAAGGGAATTAAATTGCTGTTCAATATGGTCAAGACTATTAATGAATACTGAGAAATGGTGTTCCTTCTTCACCGACAACAACGCGAGCAATTATCTGTTGGCTTAACGATCTGAGGGGGGGGGCATGGTTGACCTGCGATCGGCAGAAGCTATTTCCGCGTTTCAGGGGTCCACGGGGCATTTGGATAGGTCCTCCCCTCCGAGGATAGAAGCCCTGCGTTCGAATCCTGTCGAGTGTGCCAACGTAGCCCGTCGTTCCACTACGCGCGCTGCGCGAAAGCCAAGGTCCGATGACAGAAGTGGGTTAGCTCCTGATCATTGATAGCAGCAGTTTCCCACGCCGGATTCGTGTCATGATGGAATCGATTAGCGTAATCCAGTAGCGCCCTCAACTCGACGACATCGGCTTGGCTAAGGATTTGGTTTGCGCTGCCGAGCCGCTGCTGGCAAACGCCGATGAACGGCCCCAGAAGGCTTTCCGGCGGGAATGATGCTGGGTAGGCAACCCTTATAAAGGCTTCCAAGATCGGCCTGAGGGCCGCAGCGACTTGACGCTCCGTCGCTGGGTTGCCTGCCTGGACATAGGTGACCACTAGCGCATGCCGTCGATCATGCTCAGTGATGCAGTCTTGGCGTACGTCCCAGGCGGACAGAGTCGATCCCGTCCCTTCCCTCCTGATTATGACGGCCGACCTTTCGGCTGTATCGGCTCCCTCCCAAAGTGCGCAAAGAAAAGGTTTGGAATGTGAGAGCACAATAATCTGGCTGACACGGCCGAGCATCCGCCGCACTTCCTGAACCGTCGTCAACGAACGATGCTCGTCGAGACTGGTCATGGGATCGTCGATCACGACAACCTTTTGCGCGAGTTGGCTATCCTGATCGAGTGAGGCGAAGAAGAAAGCGAGTGCGAGTGTGTTGCGGTCGCCAGAGCTCAATGTATTACGGAACGACGGTCCGGCGTCGGCGGTTAGCGACACAGCGACATTATTGATCAAGACACTATACGTGCAGGATGACCCTCCACGATTGTTAACGGAGCAGACGGCTCCAAGCCGGAACCCTGCGTTGAACCGCTGCAAGTAGGTGTTTATCGCGGCTTCGTACGCCGGAAAAATATTTTGGCGATAGTTATCGAGTGAATCGCGCGCCTGCCTTCTCAGGTCCTCCGTGGCTGTCTTCGCTGCCTTTTCCGCCAGGTAGTCGGCACAAAGCGCGACAACTGGATCACTGTGACGCGCGCGCACGGCTTGCTTACGCGCGAGGTCCGCTACCAGCGTATCGATATTTGCAGCCGCAGCCTGTTCCTTCACGACCGCAATCGGCGTGTTGCAAGCCAGCAAGGCAATCGAGAGATTGTTAATCGCGAGCCGCTGTACATTGTAGGAATCAATTGCGGCAACGGTCTCAGAGGAAAGCTCCATTGCTTCCAACGGCGCCGCCGCCTTGGCACGTAACACTGCCAGGACAGCTTCACGCGCCGCATTCCACATGCACGCTACTGCGGCTGTATCCACGTCGACAACCGGCACATCGGTGAAAGTTCGCCAAAACTCGCCCCTCTGTACGGCAACACGAACTGACCTTTCGAAGGCGACGGGCACTTCTCCACCATGCGTTGCCTTCACGTCATGCCCTGCTTGAGTGATCGCAGCCTTCAGCCCCTCGTAGGCCTCGCTAAAGTACGCTTGGTATTGTTGAATCAGCGGCGATCCACTGATTTCCAGTGCACAAAAGGGACATACATCGTGATCGTACCCTGCGGACGCACTCGCAATACGGCCCATGCCGTCACTCACCCAAGCCTCTCCACCTCTCCCAAGGCTTCGAAGATGCGTCCGGACGCGAGCAGCAGCCTCAGCTTGAAGATCTGACAAGGTCCTGGCCAGGAGGGCATTTAGTCCCGTTATGTCGAATTCCGGCAGCTTGAGCGGCATGAATTCGGCCTGCTGACGAATAACATCCGCTGAACGCGCCGCCGATAGATTGCGCTCGGCCTCGGCGATGGCACCATCGATATCAGGGGCGGCCGGAAGGGCACAGAATGCATCAACGCTCAATGCCCCACGAACCGCTGCGGGAATAGCGCTCTCCCTCTGCCTCAAAGTGCGGTTATGTTCCTCGATGCGAGCGACGTGATTTTGCAACACACTATTGAGCGCAACACCCTGCGCGCCGAGGATCAGTTCATGAAGGTTCTGTCGGTGCGCAGTATCTATTTCCATGCCAGAACAAACGTTTGAGGCAACGAAGGCATCATCAAAAACAGCAACGCCTGGCAGCGTATTTGACCAGACCCCATTCTCAAACACAATTGGCCCTGCGCCAAGGGCGAGAACAACATGTGGATCATGGGTCGCACCTAGCCGCCGACGCTCCATCACGAGTTGCGGATCGTTTCCACCGGCCGAGCGCAGGATGGCGGAAAGAGTCGTTTTGCCTCGCCCATTCTCGGCATAGATCAACGTCAACTTCGTAAGGGGAATTTGCGCGCCGGCAGTGACCGAGTCGAATTGCCCCACGTTTCTAACCAACTGCAGGCGTTCGACCGTCATTCCTGCCCCCTATGATAGTTGTTCTTGTTGACTCTTTCCTTACCGCCAGAAATCGCGGTTTGCGAGGCCTCGAAAAGAATCCGGAATGCCCCCATCACCTTTTCGATTCGCGATTTATCAAACCAATGCGGATCTCTCTCTCCGCTGAACACCGATCGGACGCAATTCCCGTAACGACGCTCTCGTTCAAGCTCGTCGTTCATTTCGCCGTCTTTAACGACCGATGGCGTGCTGGTAACCTGCCCGTCTGAGCCGAGCCTTACGTAGAGCGCGTCTTGCTTTCGACGGTCTTTAGCGTCGTCGGCTATCTTCAGCGCTACTCGGTCGAAATCAGGATCTTTTGCACAAATCCAGCCATTGCGAGTCCACCTTTCGATCTTCTCATAACGCAAAATCTCCAACGCGCTTGCCACGTTATCAGGCAGCCTGCCGTCGAGTTCGAGATCACGCCTGATGCTAGCTTCCAGCTCGTGCATCTCGTCCCAAGGCATGACCATGTAGTCAATGATCATTCCTGCAAGTTGCTTGCTGGTATGATCGTTTATAGCTCGCCTAACCGCAGGTGTCCAAGGAACAATTTGCTCTCGGATCAGGAGCAGGATGAATGCCTTCGCGAATTCTTCCTGAGCAATCAAGACAAGGTAATATCTGGAAGAAGGGGGATTGCGAAATTCGAGATCGTATGTCTCTTCCAAAAGCCGATCACCATTGTCAAGGCATGCTTGGATCGCCTTCGATAAGTTGTTCGAGGCTGGCGTCACTTACCCTCCATAGCGTCCTACTCGGACAATCTCGCTATATCAACCATCGGCCCAAATAGCCTCAGTGACTGGTCAGGAAACGTTAGAAAGCTCTCGCGAGATTGTAAATAAAGGATTCCGCGAAGATTGGGTAGAGAAGAGAAGGAGGGGGCGAGCCCCCCCCAGCCAGCCAGCGCGATGAAAACTCGCTAACTTTGATACGCCTTCCCCAGGGATAAACGCCATTATGCCAACTTGTTTCCGAATATTTATCAGCCTGTATGCTTGCCCTACCTTGACAACTCACTAATTTTATATAATTTTTTCAATATAATAGGCAGTGAGATAAGGGGAATTTTGCCCAACCGATCCCCCCTCTTGAATGCCATCACATTCAAATATATCCGCTATCCCCTCTTCATCCCCGCCAGCCGATCCGCCAGCCGCGCTGTTCTCAAATGCGTGTACCGCGCCAGCATCTGCAAAGTCTTATGCCCGGTTATCGCCTTGATTTCCATGACATCCAAGTCCGTAAGCTCAAAAAAACGGCTGGTGGCCTCGTGCCTAAGATCATGGAATCGCAGATTGACAAGCTTCGCCTTTTTGCACGCATACTTCATTGAAGCTGTAATCTGATCCGCCAAGAGACCAAACACAGGCCCTTGGTCCAAACTTCGTGGCAGCTCGCGTAGGACAGCCAAGGCCCCTTCTGCAAGGGGGACTGTCCGAGCCTCGCTGTTCTTGGTTTCGGGTAAGAGGACGTATCGCCCTCGAATATTGACGTTCTTCCAGTGTAGGCTGGCGATTTCCTCACGGCGCATAGCTGTTTCCAGGGCAAAGAGGATGACCGGCCTGAATCTGGCGGACGCGGCAGCCAGCAACCGTTCTTCCTCGCCCTCTTCCAGGCGTCGGTCGCGGCCTTTGGCGGGCCTGGGCTTGGCGGCCAACTCCACGGGGTTTTGCAGGCTTTCCATGCCCCAATCCGAGCGGGCATAGTTGAAGAGCTTGGAGAGCAGGGCGAAATCCAAACGGATGGTGTTGCCGCTCACGCCTTCGGCTTCGCGTTCTCGCCGGAAGTCGGCAATATCCCGGGCGCGGATGGTGGCCATGATCCGATGGGCGATGGTCCGCTTCTGAAGAAACCTGGCCCGGTCGGTCTCCCGCTTGGCGTGCTTGAGGCGCGGGATATACTCCTTGATGTAGCGCTCAAGGCACTCGCTCAGCGTGTATTGCTCGGCCTCCTTGGCGGACACGAAGAGGCTCTTGTTCATGGTCGTTTCAATGTCCTTGGCCCAGGCTTCGGCTTCCACCTTGGTGTCAAAGGTCTTGCACGTCGTGGGATAGCCCCGCTTGCGAATCCGGGCCTCCCACTGCGCTACACCGCGCTTGCGTATGGTCGCCATGCTGCCTCCTTGAAAAAGCCCAATCTCAATCGAACCCCAGGTAGCCAAGAACGCCCTGGAGGGAATGGATGACATGCCCATCCTCGCTCTGAAGCGAGGAGCCCTCTCGATCAAGCCATAAGGCGTGAAGGCCAAGCTCGTGGGGAACCTGATAGTCGTTTTGCAGCGAATCGCCGACCATGATGAGCTCGCTTGGGGCACAGCCGAGCCCTTCCCAGGCATACCGGTAGATGGAGGCCTCGGGCTTGCGTGCGCCGACCTCGTAGGAAAAGGCGCGAACATCCGGCTCAAAGGGCAGGAGCTTAAGAAATGGCGCGCCGTAGGGCTTGGCGAGATTGGAGACCACCGCGATCTTGAGGCCATGCCCACGGAGCGCTTGCAGCGTTTGCGGGACCTCGGTGAAAAGGCGCATGGAGTTCGTTTCCTCGGCCACATGCGCTTCAAGGAAAGCGGCTTCCTCGTGGGACAACCCCGCTTCCCCTGCGAACTCCGCCAAGGAAACATCCCGCGTCATGATGGCTTGATAGCAATCGGCCGCCCCTTTCTCCCATCGCTTCATGATCAAGCGGTAAGGGAGGCGGGGGGATTCGATGTGGCACAAGGTGCCGAAGGCGTCGAAAAGCACGCCTTTGATGTGCCTTGGCTCCATGCTCGTCTCCCGGGCACCAACCCTGGGTAAACGGGGTTTTCCAGACGGGAATCCCTGAACCATTTCCTGGAGCGAGTGGAGCAAAATTGGAGCAAAAAATCAAGATAATGAAAAATGGGCTACCGACCAAGCCAGTAACCCATTGAAATTCTTGGTGCCCGAGGCCGGAATCGAACCGGCACGTCCCGAAGAACAAGGGATTTTAAGTCCCTGGCGTCTACCAATTCCGCCACTCGGGCACGCAAACGCCTTATTTGCCTCAACCGCCCCTGTCGCGTCAATTCATACCGTAGCCTTCCCACCGCGTTTCTGCTACCACCTCCCCCATGCCGCACGACCGTAAACGCCTCGTCGTCCTCGGACTCGACGGCCTGCCCCTCGATCTGGCCACATCCCTGGCCGCAACCGGCAGGCTCCCCAACCTCGAACGTGTCCTGGCACTCCATCCGGCCACCATCGAGGCCGAGTTGCCCGAACTCTCGCCCGTCAACTGGACCTCGTTCACAACCGCCGCCAACCCCGGCCGCCACGGCGTCTTCGGCTTCGTCGGCATCGACCCGGCCGCCTACACGCTGGGACCGCTCGACGCCACGGCCATCCGCGTCCCCACCCTGCCCGACCGCTTAAGCGCCGTTGGGCTCACGGCCAAGATCATCAATTTCCCCTGCGCCGCGCCGGTCAAACCGCTCAATGGCGCGATCATCGCCGGCTTTCCCGAAACCGATCTGTCCCGGGCCGTCTATCCGCCCGAACTGGCCAACAACCTGCGCCTGGCCGGCTACCGCATCGAGGCCGACACGTCCAAAGGCGCGGCCGACTTCGACGGCCTGGCCCGGGGGCTGCGGCAGACCCTGGCCTCGCGCCGGGCCGCCCTGGACATGCTCTGGGCCGGCGGCGATTTCGATTACTTCATGTTTGTCCTGACCGAAACGGACCGGCTCTTCCACTTCTTCTTCCCGGCCGTGGCCCATCCCGAACACACACTGCATGGCCCCGCCCTCGACCTGCTCGTCGAATGGGACAAGGCCATTGGCCATCTGCTCGACCGCTACGACAGCCTGCCCGGCGAAAAACGGCTGATCGTCCTGGCCGACCACGGCTTCACCGAACTTGTGACCGAGGTGGACCTCAACGTCTGGCTGGCCGGGAGGGGACTGCTCAAGACGCATCCCGGAGCCGCCAACGAATGGGATGCCCGCATCGCCCCGCACCAGACCGCCGCCTTCGCCCTGGACCCGGGCCGCATTTACATCAACATCAAGGAGCGCTTCGCCCGGGGCGTCTTCCATGAGCATGTGGCCGAAAAGCTGGCCCGGGAGCTGCGCGACGAGCTAGTTGCCCTCACCTACGAGGGCAAACCCGTCATGGAGGCGGTGCATCTGGCCGAGGAAATCTACGACGGCCCGCAACTGCGCCGCGCGCCCAATCTCGTCTGCGTGGGCCGGCCGGGCATGAGCCTGACCGGCAAGTTCGACCGATCGGAAATCTTCGGCCGCTTCGGCCGCACCGGCTGTCACAGCGCTCACGGGGCCATCTGGTGCGATACGGCGGGCGCGCGCCCGGCCACCACCACCGAGGCCGGACGCCTCGTGGCCGACTTCTTCAATCTTCCCGAGCAAAACGAGCCGGCATGGATTTCGAACACGATTTGAACCCGGCCCAGCGCCAGGCGGTTCTGACCACCGAAGGCCCGATGCTGGTCATCGCCGGGGCCGGGTCCGGCAAGACCCGCACCATCGTCTACAGGCTGGCCCATCTGGTCTCCGGCGGCGTGGACCCGGCGTCCATCCTCCTGCTCACCTTCACCCGCAAGGCCGCCCAGGAGATGCTGACCCGGGCCGGGATGCTTTTGGCCATGGGCCCAAGCGGCGTGGCCAGCGTGTCCGGCGGCACGTTTCACGCCTTCGCCTTTGCAACGCTGCGGCGCTTTCATGCCGCGGCCGGCTTTCCCGACGGTTTCACCGTGCTCGATCAGGCCGATTCCGAGGACATCCTGGGCCAGGCCAAGGACGCCCTCGGCATCGGCAAGGGCGACCGCTCCTTTCCCCGCAAAAGCGCCGTGCTGGGGCTTTTGTCCAAGGCCCGCAACAAGGAGCTCGAGGTTGGCGACGTGCTCTCGCGCGAGGCCTTCCACCTGCTCCCCTATGCCGGGGACATCGCCAAAATCGGCGAGCGCTACACGTCGTTCAAGACCGAAAACCGCCTGCTCGACTACGACGACCTGCTTTTCACCCTGGAGCGCACCCTGCGCGAGCATCCGGACCTGCTCGACTTCCTGCGGGAGCGCCACCGCTACGTCATGGTGGACGAGTACCAGGACACCAACCGGGTCCAGGCCCGCCTCACCCGCCTGCTCGCCCCCACTTCGGGCAACGTCATGGCCGTTGGCGACGATGCCCAGTCCATCTACGCCTTTCGCGGGGCGACCGTGGACAATATCCTCGATTTCCCGGAGCTGTTTCCGGGGACGGTCGTGGTCAAGCTGGAGCAGAACTACCGTTCCACCCAGCCGATCCTTTCGCTGACCAACGCCATTTTGCAAAACGCCACCCGCAAGTACGACAAAAAGCTCTTCACCACCTGCGAGGACGGCCCCGAACCCGAACTCCTGCGGCCCTTTTCCGACCTGACCCAGGCGGCCATGGCCGCGGCCAAGATCCGGGAACTTTCGGCCCGCTATCCCCTGCACGAGATCGCGGTGCTTTTTCGCGCCGGCTACCAGTCCTACGCGTTGGAGGTGGAGCTCGGCAAAACCGGCATCCCCTTCCAGAAGTTCGGCGGACTGAAATTTTCCGACGCCGCCCACGTCAAGGACGTGCTGTCCTACCTGCGTCTGGTGCGCAACACCGCCGACTTCCCGGCCTGGTCGCGGGTTCTGGCCTTCGTGCCCGGCATCGGCCCCAAGACCGCGACCAGGATCTTCAACGCCATCCAGGCCGGCGACCGGGCCGTGCTCGGCAAGATGGCGGCCAAGTCGGCGGAATTTCGCACCCTGATCGAATTCCTCGACACCCTGCGCGCCCTGCCCCCCTCCCCGGCCCAGCTCCTGGAACGCGTCATCGAGGCCTACGCGCCGCTTTTGGCCGAAAAGTTCCCCGAGGACTACCCCCGCCGGCAGGCCGGCCTGGAGCAGCTCCAGCAGATTGCCACCGCCTACGGCGACCTCGACGCCATGCTGGCCGACCTTGTGCTCGAAAACCCGGACGAGGACCGCAAAAAGACCCGCGAAGGCCATGTGGTCCTGTCCACCGTACATTCGGCCAAGGGCCTCGAATGGTCGGCCGTGCTGGTCATCGATCTGGTCGACGAGCGCTTCCCCTCGCGCCATGCCCTGTCCCGGCCCGAGGACCTGGAAGAGGAACGCCGGCTGTTATACGTGGCCTGCACAAGGGCCCGGGAGCACCTGACCCTTTTTGCGCCGGAGACCACCTATCAGCGCCAGACCGGGGGGTGTTCCCCGGCCCTGCCGAGCATTTTCCTGCGCGAGCTGCCCCCGGGAACCCTGCCGGAACGCCGGGAACGGCTCGGCGGCGCCGCCACCTCCGCTTTCGCCGCCTGCCCGTCGCCCGCGGCCATGGCCTCGGCCGTCCGTTCCCACCCGTCCCGCCTTTCTCAACCGGCCCGGCCGGCCAATGCGAACGACGCGCCGACGCCGCGCCCAGCCGCGCCCGGCAAGATGGGCTACTGCCACCACAAGATTTTCGGCCGGGGAAAGATCATCGCCCTGCTCGACGGCGGCAAGTACCGCGTCAATTTCCCGGATTTCGGCCCCAAGGTCATCCTTGCCGATTACCTGGAAATGGAGGATGCTTCCTAGGCTCGCCATCCTTGACCGCCAAGCCCGAGGACGCCCGTGCGCATCCGCTGGAAACTGTTCTGGCTTTTGGCCGCCATTTCGCTTGCGCCGATCGTGCTGTTGCGCACCAACAGCCTGTTCGCGTTGCAGCACCTTGCCGACAAATTGGCCGAACGCGTGGCCGCCCAGCTCGTGACCGAGGCCGAAACACGGCTGCGACGGCTGGTGGAAGACCATGCCCGGCTGCTCGACAGCCGGCGCAAGACCCTGTCCGTGGCCGTGGCCATGCAGGGGCTTGCCGCCGAAAACGCCCTGGCCGCGCCCGAGCCCCCGGCGCCGGACCCGGACGACGTGGTCACGGTCGAGGCCCCCGGACCAGGCATGGGGATGAGCATGGGCATGGGCATGGGGCGAAGCCACGACGCGGAAACGACCCCGGACATCCCGGCCGGATTCGAAAACCTGCCCGACTACTTCCGCCTGTCCCCGGCCGGCACGCAAACGCCCCTTCCCGTGGCCCCTGACCGCATCACGCTCCGCCTGCCTGCCGGCATGACCGCCGGGGATTCGAAGGACGCGCCCGAGACGCGACGACTGGCCGGCCTGCTCGTCCCGAGCCGCCGCATCGCCGCCCTGGCCGGCCGTCTGGCGCATTTTCAGATAACGGCTCTCTCCTCGGGGCTCATGGCCATCTATCCGGCCCTGGCCGGTGCGCCCAGGCGTTTCGATCCCAGCCGCGCCCCCTGGTATCGGGCCGCCATGGAGCTGCCCGGGCCGGTCTGGACCGCGCCCCAGGCGGAACCGGGCACGGGCCGCATCGCTGTCGCCGTCTCCTGCCGCATCGCCGGCCCGGACGGCGGGACCGTCGGCGTCGCGGCCATTCTCACCCCTCTCGACGCCCTGCTCGCCTCGGTCAGCATGCCGAGCCATTTTTCCGGCAGCGTGCGCTCGCTTCTGGTCATAAGCGGCCGCGACACGGCCGGCCGGCCCGAGCTCATGATAGAAGCCGGCCAGAAGCACCTGGAGCATGGCCATGGCTGGCACGCCTTCGTGAGGCCCTCCCCCCTGCCCTCGCCGGATACGGCAACGCTTACCGCCATTGCCGAGGACGTGGAAAAAGGCGTCTCCGGCGTTCGCCGCCTGACCTACGACGGCCGCGACTCCCTGGCCGCCTACGCCCGCACGGCCGAGGGCGAGGCGCTCATGCAGATCGCCACGGTCGCCGACGTCCTGGCCGCCTCCCGGGCCGTGGCCGACGACGTCGAGGACAGCATCACGCGGCTTTTCACCTTCGGTACCGTGATCGTGGTCGCCGTCATGCTGGCCCTGGTCTTTATCTCGTTTTCCGCCTCCCGGGCCGTCACCCGCCCCATCCGGGCCCTGACCGACGCGGCCGGGAAACTGGCCGACGGCGATTTCGACGCCCGGGTGGACGCCACGGCACGCGACGAGATCGGCGAACTCGGCCGCGTCTTCAACGCCCTGGCCCCGCGCCTCAAAGCCCATGTGCGCTTAAGCGAAACCATGGCCCTGGCCAGCGAAATCCAGCACAGCCTGCTGCCGGCCACCCCGCCGGAAGTCCCGGGCCTTACGCTCGCCGCGGCCAGCCGCTACTGCGACGAGACCGGCGGCGACTATTACGACTTCCTGCCCCTGGAAGGGGAAAAGGCGGGACGGCTCGCCGTCGCCCTGGGGGACGTGTCCGGTCACGGCCTGGAAGCCGCCCTGCTCATGACCACGGCCCGGGCGCTGTTGCGCCCCCGGGCCAAACGTCCGGGCACGCCCGGCGAGGTGCTGGCCGACGTCAACCGGGAGCTTACCCGCGACGTCTACGGCACCGGCCGGTTCATGACCCTTTTTTACATGGAGATCGACCCGCCGGCCCGCGCGGCGACCTTTGCCAGGGGCGGCCACGATCCGGCCATGCGCTACGATCCGGCGACCGGGCGCATCGATGCGCTGACCGCCCGGGGCATCGCCCTCGGCGTGGCCGAGGAGGCCCGTTTCGAAACCGGCACTGCGGACCTTGCCCCGGGACAGGTCATCCTCATCGGCTCCGACGGCCTGTGGGAGGCCGAAAACGCCGCCGGGGAGATGTTCGGCAAGGACCGCACCCGCGACATCCTGGCCAAATCCGCCCCGGACGGAGCCAAGGCCGTCCTGGAGGCCCTGTTCGCCGCCCTGGATGCCTTCCGGGGGGCAAGCCCCCTGGACGACGACGTGACCCTGGTGGTCATCGCCGTAACCGAGCAAGCCTGATGGCGCGTCCTCAAAAAAAGTAATACTTTTTTTGAGGACAACATACTCACATCATGCGTTTTTCCCTTAAGAAACAAGGAGACGCACCCCATGCCCGTGACCGAAAAGGAAGCCAAGTTCAAATACTGTCCGCTTTTAACCACCCACGACGACAAGCTGAAGTTCTGCCAGGGAACCATGTGCATGATGTGGCGCGCCGCCGGGCCGGATACGGGCTACTGCGGCCTGGCCGGACGCCCGGCCGGCCCTGACGGGGGAAAATAACCCTCTCCTTCAACGAAAAAAGAGCTTCCGCCCTCCCCAGGCAAAAACTTGAGGAAAGGAAGAGCGCGAGAGGAGAGAACCTTTTTTTGAAAGGGGTTCCCCTCTCGCACGTTTCTTTCGATAATTCCCTCCCCTCACACTCCCCTTTTAACTCTCGTGGATTGTGTTGACGCGACGCCATGTTGTGTTAGGGTTCCCCGGCGAGGTGGGCGGAACGCCCGCCAGCTTCGGGAAGCCACATGCTGCGAACGCTCATCGTCGACGACGATCCGGTCAACACCTGTTTCCTTCGGGAAATCCTGTCCCCCTATGCCGCCTGCGATACCGCCGGGAACGGCATGGAGGGGCTTTCCGCCTTTGGCCGCGCGCTTTCCGCCGGCGCCCCCTACGATCTCATCTTCGTCGACGTCCTGATGCCCGGCATGGACGGCCATCAGGCCCTGGAGGGCATGCGCCACCTGGAACACCAGCAGGGCGTCTCGTCGTCCGATGCGGCCAAGGTCATCATGATCTCGGCCCAGGACGACGCCAAGACCGTCTACCGCGCCTTTTTCCAGGGGCAGGCCATGTCCTTTCTGGCCAAACCCTTCACCTGTGACACCGTGCTCGATGAACTGCGCAAATTCGACCTCATCGACGCACCCCGACCTGCGCCATCAAGGAGCGATGCATGAGCCAGACGCCCGATAAACGTTTCACGCCCCAGGACCTGGCCGGCTACGACGGCACCGACGGCAAGCCCGCCTACGTGGCCTACAAGGGCGTGGTCTACGACATTTCGGCCAGCAAACGGTGGAAAGACGGCAAGCACATGAACCGCCACCACGCCGGCATGGACATGGGCCTGGACCTGACCCAGGCCCCCCATTCCGCGGACCTGCTCACGCGCTTTCCCCGCGTCGGCGTCCTGGAAGCCCCGGCCCTGGCCCCGGAACCCGCGGCCGACCGCGTGCCGGCCTGGATTTCCAAGTACATGAAGCGCTTTCCCATGCTCAAGCGCCACCCCCATCCCATGACCGTGCACTTCCCCATCGCCTTTTGCGTGCTGGCCCCGCTGTGCCTGGTGCTGGCCCTGGTCACGGGCTGGGCCGGGTTCGACGCGGCCCTGCTCGTGCTGCTCGGCGCGGCCGTGGTCTTCACCCCGGTGGCCATCGTCACCGGACTTTTCACCTGGTGGCTCAACTACGCCGCAGCCCGCATCCGCCCCATCGTCGTCAAGCTCATCGCCTCCCCGATCCTTTTCCTGGCCGCGCTGTGGGCCTTCGTGGCCCATCTCAAGGCCCCGGACCTGCTCGCCTCCCCCGGCAGCCACCTCGGCTTCATCATCGTGGTCCTGGCGCTTTTCCCGCTGGTCTCGCTGATCGGCTGGTTCGGCGCGGCGCTGACCTTCCCGCCCCACGAAGACTAGAAGGGAGAGTGAACCGGGGGAGGGGACTTTTTGAAAAAAGTCCCCTCCCCCGGACCCCCACCTTCAAAAACTTTCAATAGGGTCCGCAATAAAAAGCCTCCATCCGGAACCAACCGGATGGGGGCTTACATTTTATTTCCATGAAAAGTTTTGGAAGGGGGTCCAGGGGGAAACTTTTTTCAAAAAGTTTCCCCCTGGCCGCCGGAGGCCTCCCCGACGCCCCTACCCCTTGGAGCGAACGCCCGGGGTGGACATCATGTAGATTTCGTGCGGGTCGAGGATGAGCACGACCGAGCCGTCGCCCATGATGGTCGCGCCGGAGATGCCGCGCATGTCGAATTCCGAAAGGTAGGTCCCGAGCGGCTTGATGACGATTTCCTGGCGCTCGAGCAGCCGGTCGACGACAAGTCCCAGCCGGCGCTCGTTGTCCTGAAGGATGACGATGGGCGCGATCTCCCGCTCGCCCTCCTGCAGCGGCAAATCGAGGACCTCGGCCAGTTCCACGATGCCGAGCACCTCGCCGCGAAGCGTCACGCACTTGCGCTTGTTGACCTCGGTCATGCGTTTGAGCTCGATCTTGGTCGTCTCGGAGACGGAATCGAGCGGGAGAGCGTAAACCTGCCCGGCAACCACGACCATGAGCGCGTCGATGATGGCCAGGGTGAGCGGCAGGGACAGGATGAACTTGGTGCCCTTGCCCACCTCGCTCGTCACGCTGACCGTACCCTTGAGATTTTTGATGTTGGTGCGCACCACATCCATGCCCACGCCACGGCCGGAAATATCGGTGATCTTTTCGGCCGAGGAGAAGCCGGGCATGAAAATGATGTCGATGGCGTCGCGGTCGTCGAGGGCCTTGGCCTCCTCGGGCGTCATGAGGTTCTTTTTCACCGCCACTTCGCGCATCTTGACCGGGTCGATGCCATTGCCGTCGTCCTCGATTTCGATGGCCACCGAATTGCCCCGATGGTAGGCCCGCAGCCACACCCGGCCCACGGGCGGCTTGCCGGCGGCCACGCGCTCGGCCTCGGTCTCGATGCCATGGTCAACGGAATTCCGGATGAGGTGCACCAGCGGGTCGCCGATGACCTCGACCACGGACTTGTCGAGTTCGGTTTCCTCGCCTTCGGTGATGAGGTTCACTTCCTTGCCGGATTTGCGCGACAGGTCGCGCACCAGGCGCGGGAAGCGGGAAAAGACCGTGGAGACCGGCACCATGCGCACCTTCATGATCGTGTCTTGCAGATCGTCGGAGATACGCGCCATGGAATAGGTGGTTTCGGTCAACTGCTGGCCGATATGGGCCACATCGTTCTTGCCCTCTTCCAGGGAGCGGGCGAGCATGGCGAAACGATTGCGGTTGATGATGAGCTCGCCGATCAGGTTCATCAGGTGGTCGAGCTTTTCATGGTCCACGCGGATGGTGGCCGACACCTTGGGCTTGCCGGCACCCTCGCCCGTCTGGGCGGCCGGGGTGGCCTGGACGGCGGGCTTGGCTGTGGGCTTAGCCGCCGGTTTCGGCGCGGGTGCGGGCTTGGCCGCCGGCGCGGGTTTGGCGGCGGGGGGCGGCGTGGGCTTGGCTTCCGGCTTGGGCGCGGGGACAGGTTTGGGCTCCGGTTTGGGCTCCGGCGCGGAAGCCGGCTGCGGCTGCGGTTTGGGCGCGGGAGCCGGCTCCGTGGCCGGCAGCGAGGCCGTCTCCGGCGCGGCCGGCGCCTTGTCGCCGCGAAGCGTCGTCAGGGCGGCGGTGAGCATGTCGCCCAAAATCGAGCATTCCTGGCGCAGCATGTCGAGCAGGATGTCGAAGGAAAGGCCGGATTTGCGGGCCTGATCCACGAGCCCGGCCGTACGTTCGGCCTGGGTCTTGAGGTCGGAGAGCCCCATGTAGCCCGAGGAATTCTGGATGGTGACCAAAGCGCGGTACAGCCCGTCCACCATGTCCTTGGAGTCGGGATTCTCGGCCAGCCCGGCCAGGGCCTGGCCCATGTACACGATCTGCTGGTCGATGGTGGACTCGAAAACGGCCACATCTTCCGGATCGTAGCCCGTGGCGGCGGGCTTGGCGGACTCCTTGGCGGCGGAGGCGGCTCCTTGGGGCGCGGCCGGTGCTTCAGGCGCGGCCGGTGCTTCGGGCTGCGCTTCCGCAGCGGCCTCGGGGGTGGCTTCGGAGGCGTCCTCCGGCTGGGCGGACGTCGCGTCGGTCGGCGGCTCGAACACCTCGCCGTCTTCGGTCGCCTGCTTGAGCCGGGCCACCAGCGGCCGGATGTCCAGCGGCGTGGCCATGCTCGTGGCGGGCTCGATGTTGCTGACCAGCGCCTCGACCTGGTCGACCACGGCCAGAAGCAGGTCCACCATCAGCCGGCTGGTGGCGATCTCGCCCTTGCGCACCCGGTTGAGCAGGGTTTCGGCCTCGTGGGTCAGGGCGTTTAATTCCTTGTGCCCGATGATGCCGCTGTTGCCCTTGAGATTGTGGAAATAGCGGAAAATGTCGTTGATGCTTTCGGAGCGGCCCTCGCCGGCGGATTCGAGTTCGAGCAGGGCGGCGTTTAAGCGCTCGATGATTTCCCGGGCCTCTTCCAGGAAATCGGCCATATGGCCTTCGCCGATGGACGTCAGCTGGTAGGTCTCGGTGCCGGTGGGCGGCAACTCTTCGAGAAACCGGGCGATCTTCTCGGCGGCGGCGGCGGCTTCCCCGGAGGCGGCCGGTTCGGACGCGGCGGCCGGGGCTGGCTCGGGCTCCGGTGTCGGCTCGACGGCCGGCGCGGGCGGGGCGACATCCTCGGCCGGAAAATCGGTAGGCGCGGGCGGCACCCCGGGCACGTGCGGCGGCCCGCCTTCGAGCTGGGCCGCGATGCGGGCGATGACCGGCGCGGTGTCCACCTCGCCCTCGACCCCGGTCTGCTCCAGGTTCTCGATCATGGTGCGCAAAAGGTCCGTGGCCGCCAGGATCACGTCCATGATCTCGGGCGTGACGGCGATGTTGCCCTTGCGCAACTCGTCAAGGATATTTTCGGCCTTGTGGGCCAGCCCGTTGATCGCATTGAGACCAAGAAAGCCGGAAGCCCCCTTGAGGGAATGCATGGGGCGGAAAATGTCGTTGAGGAGACTTAAGTTTCCAGGGTTGCGCTCCAAATCAAGAAGGTTGGGCTCGATGGTCTCGAGATGTTCCCGCGCTTCCACAATGAAGTCGGCAAAAAGTTCCGGGTCCATGAAATCCTGGTTCATCAAGGCACCTCGCGGCTATCGACGTCGGAGCGGGACGTCGCTCTACCCCAAAAGCATCTTTACGTTGCGCACCATAACTTCGGGCTGGGCGGGCTTCACCATATACAAATTGGCCCCGATGGAAAGCCCGGCATGGATGTCGCGTTCCTCGCCCTCGGTGGAGAGCACCACAATGGGGATGTCCCGGTATACATCCTGTTCGCGCACGGTCTTGATGAACGTAATGCCATCCATGCGCGGCATGTTGATGTCGGTGATGATAAGATCCACCTGCGGATCGGTGTAGAGCTTCTCCAGACCGTCGAGACCGTCTTCGGCGGCGGTGACCTTGAAGCCTTCCTTGCGCATGATGAACGCCACAAGATTGCGCACGGTCTTGGAGTCGTCCACGATGAGGATATGCTTGGGCATCGACCTACCTCCTCCTCAACTCTTCAAAACCTTTTGGAAAAGGCTGTCAACGGAGAGGATGGCGACCAGTCCCTCGCCCACCTTGAGCAGCCCGGAAACAAGATCCGAGGACACGCCCAACCGCGCCTCGACCCCCCACTCGATGTCCTCTCCCCGCGCCTGGTGCATGGTGGACAGGGCTTCCACCATCAGCCCCACCAGCATGCCCCGGCACCGGCACACGATGATGAACCGATTTTCGCCCCGCGGGCCGGAAAGTTCCGTGATCGCGGCCAGATCCACCATGGGGACCACCCGGCCGCGCAGATTCAGGATGCCGAGGATCTGGGGCGGCGCGGCCGGCAGCCTGGTCACGGGCATGGCCCGCAGCACTTCCTGGACCTGGGCGATGGGCACGGCCAACTCCTGTCCGGCCAGGCGGAACCCGACCAGCTTGAGCGTTTCCGCCTGGCGCAGGCCGGCCTCCAGGGCCGCGTCCGTGTCTTCCGCCGACGCGGCGGCTTCCGGGGCCGGGCCCGTTTCGCCGCCCGGCCCGGGCGAGAGCGCCCCGGCCACAGTTTCCACCCGGGCGGGCCTGTCGAGGCCCTGCCGGGACAGGGCGGCCTCGAAATCCTCGCCCATGTAGCGCGCCAGAAAAGCCCGCTCGGTATCGGAAAACGCCTCCTGCCCCTTTTCGGGCAGCGTGACGTGGTCCTTGAAATATTCCTCCAGGGATCCGCTCACAGGGACAACACCTCTTTGGCCAGATCGCCGTATTCGCGCGCCCCCCGGCTTCCCGGGGCCACGGCCTGGATGACCCGGCCGGCGGCGCTGGCTTCGCGAAACTTGGTGTCGAGGCCGACGACCGTCGCGAACATCCGGCCGACGAACTTGTCCCGCAAAAGCTCCAGCACCCGCTGGCAGGCCTTGGCCCGCCGGTCGAACATGGTGGCCAGGGCCCGGTAGGCGATGGGCCGGGGCAGCACCCGGTTAAGCGTGCGCATGGTGTCGAAAAGGTTGCGCACGCCGTGCAGGGCCAGAAAATCCGTCTGGATGGGAATGATGCACAGGTCCGCGGCCACCAGCGCGTTGACCAGCACCACCCCCGTATGGGGCGGGCAGTCGAGAATCACGTGGTCGTAAGCCGGCCCAGCGGCCAAAGCATCCTTGAGCAACACGCCCTTCCCCTTCCTGTCCGCAAGATCCGTTTCCATGTCCGAGAGCGCCGCATGACTCGGCGCCAGGTCGAAATCCGCCAGCCGCGGCCGGATGACCACCCGCTCCCAGGGCGTCTCCCGGGGCGACCGGGCCCGGAACACATCCGCCGAGGTGGCCGCCACGTCCTCGGGGAAAATACCCAGATGCGCCGAGGCGCAGCCGTGGGGATCGAGGTCCATGACCAGGACCCGCCGCCCGGCGAGTGTCAACGCCGCGGCCAGCGACAGGGCCGTGGTGGTCTTGCCCACCCCGCCCTTCTGGTTGGCTATGGCCAGAATTCGGGGCATGGACGCTCCGGCGTGTTCCCAGCCGCTTGCGCCGTCATGCCGTTACTCCTCCTTGCCGTAAATAATGGCCCCGGGGTAGTGCTTGGGACGAAAGGCCCGGGAAATGTTGTGCAGGGATTCCGAGTGTCCGATCAGCAGTTGGCCGCCGGGAAGCAGGTTGTCGTAAAAAGCGGTGATGACGTTTTTCTTCATTTCATCGTCAAAGTAGATGATGACGTTGCGGCAAAAAACGATGTGGGAGCGCTCCACGCGTTTGAGCATCATCCGGTCGCTCAGGTTGATCTGGCCGAAGCTGACCAGACGCTTGACCTCGGGCCGCAGCTTGAAATTGGCCCCGTCCGGCGTGAAGTAGCGCGAGACGATCTCCTTGGGGGTGGTGCGCAGGCTGTACTCGGAATAGACGCCTTCCCGCGCCTGGGCCAAGACGGCCTCGGACAGGTCGTTGGCCGTGATGCGGATGTCCCAGGAGGCGAGTTCCGTGCGCAGCACCTCGAAGAGGATGATGGCGATGGTGTAGGGTTCCTCGCCGGTGGAACAGCCGGCCGACCAGATGCGCAGCCGCTTCTGCTTGACCTTGCGCAGCTTGTCCAGGACGTCTTTGAGCACCATGTCCTGGAAGACCTTCAGCTGGGGCGGATTGCGGTAAAAGCTCGTCTCGTTGGTGGTGATGACCTCGAAAAGACGATTGAGTTCCTGGCGGCGGCCCGCGTCATACTGCAAGTAGGAATGATATTCGGCGAAACTTTTGAGATTGAGTTCCTTCAGTCTCGAGGCCAGCCGGTTTTCCACGAGATACTTGCGGTTGTCGGCCACATAGATGCCCGCCTGGGCGTAGATGAAATCCCGCAGTTGGGAGAACTCCGCGTCGGAGATCTTCAGGTCCTTGCGCAGGGATATCGTCTTGGAAAAAAGCGAGGTCATGGACTAGCGCCCCCCTTGCTCGTCCTGCAGCCCGGCGACGGCCGCTTCGGCGGCAGCGACCAGTTCGGGGTCGCCGCCGGAGGTCAGCCCAAGCAATGCCTCCAGGGCTTCGGGGCCGCCAATTTCCCCCAACGTCTCCACGGCCTTGAGGGCCACCAGTTTGCTCGAGTCCGCAGTGAGCTCCATGAGCCGGGGCACGGCCTGGTATTCGCCGCGAAGCCCCATGGCCTCCACGGCCCGGATGCGCACCCAGTCGTCGGGGTCCGACAGCGCCCGCTCCAGGGACGGATAGACCTTGTCGCTGTCGCAGCCGCCCAAAAGCTCCACCACGGCCAGACGCACGTCCCGGCTCTCGTCGGCCAGACCGGCCACGATCAGCGGCAGCCCCTCCTCCTCGTGACCGCACATCTCGGCCAAGGCCTCGAGCGCGATCTTGCGGATGTCGGGGACCGCGTCGGTGAGGGCGGCCCGGATCACGTCCATGTGGTTGCGCACGCCCATCTTGCCCAGGGCATAGACGGCCATGAGCCGCTCCATGGGATCCTCGCTTTGCGAAAGTTCCCGGAAGCGGCCGTCGAGATACGCGCCGTCGATGGCCACGCAGGCCTCAAGCGCCGCCTCCTTGACCGCGTCGGACGGATGCGTGAGCAGCGCGAAAATGGGTTCCCCGGCCAGCTGATGGCGCATTTTCGCCCCCAGGAAGGCCACGGCCTCGAGCAGCACGGACTCGTCGTCATCGACCAGAAGGCCCAGAAAAAAATCCACAGCCTCCTCGCCGGCGATGGCCGCCAGCGTCCTGGCCGCCGCCGAACGGACGCCGGGAGGCAGGCCGGCAAAGGCGTCCATGACCAGGGTCGCGCATTGGGGACACGGCAGTTCGCTCAAAACGTCCAGGGCCACTTGCCGCTTGCCGTCGCCGCCCTGGCGCAGCGCCTCGCCCAGGGCCTCGGTCAGCCCCATCTCGCGCAGCGCGACCACGGCGTGCTCGTAGCGCTCCGGATGGTGGTCGCGGTCGAGGCCGGCGCAATGGGCAATGACGGCCGCGGCCGCCTCCTCGCCGGCGATCGCCCCAAGGCCGGAGACGGCGGCGTCCTGCACATCCTCCTCGTCGTCGCCAAGCGCGGCCAGCAGATACCCCCGGAAGCGTTCCCGCTCGGCCGGGGACAAAAGCGAAAGCGCCTTGCCACCCAGGATGTGCACCACGGCCTTGACGATCTTGTTGCGCAACACCTCCGGCGAGGCGTCCATGCGCTTTAAGAGCATGGTCACGGCCTTGATGTTGCCGATCTCGCCCAGGGCGTCGACGATCATGGAGGCGACCAGATCCGAGCTCTTGTCCAGGGCCGTGACCAGGGCCCCGACCGAGGAGGCGTCGCGGATCTTGGCCAGGGCCTCGATGACCGCGAACTGGACCCATTCCTCGTCGCCGAGCGCCTTGCCGAGACACGCCGCCGCGTCGTGGAAGGCCAGCTCGCCGAGGCTTACCGCCGCCTGGTAGCGGACGTTGACCTCGGGGTCCTTGAGCAGCGCCTCGCACAGCGGGGCCACGGCCTGGCGGGAATCCGTGGAGCCCAGGATGTCCGAGGCGAAAATACGGATGTCGGGGTCGGCGTCGTGGAGCAGCTCCACAAGCGTGGGAAAATCCTCGGCTCCCACAGCCCGCAGGATGTCCATGGAGGCGTTGCGCCGGGGCGCGTCGTCGGAACGCAAAAGCGGCTTGACCGCCGCCACGACGTCCTTGCCGCCGATCCGGCGCAAGGCCCGGTCGGCCGCCTCCTGCACGCCGAGATTGTGCGAACACAGCAATTTGGCCAAATACGGAATGGCTTCGAGACAGGCGTTCTCGCCAGCCTCATAGGCCGCGTCCCGGAGCACGTCCGGATCGTCGCCGTCAAGCCGTTGGCAAAGCTCCTTGCAGTCCACCATGCCGCATCCTTGCCCGCCACCCCGCCTGGGGACGGTCATTTGTAAAGGTTGTGGAGGATGGCCTCGCCCATCTCGTCGATGTCCACGATCTCGTCGGCCAGCCCCGCGTCCACGATGGCCTTGGGCATGCCGTAGACCACGCAGGTGGAGTCGGACTGGGCCAGGGCGCGGCCGCCCTTGGCCTTGAGCAGGCGCATGCCGTCCAGGCCGTCGCTGCCCATGCCCGTCAGCACCACACCGAGTCCCCGCCGGCCCACGGCCCCGGCCACGGAATCGAACAGCACCGAGGCCGAGGGTTTATACAACGCCTCGCGCGGTTCCTCGACCACGCGCACGTCGATGCGGCTGACCTTCTGGTCGATGCGCAGATGCTTGCCTCCCGGAGCCACATAGGCCACGCCGTGCTGCAACCGTTCGCCGTCCTCGGCCTCCTTGACCGCAATGCGACATACGCCGTCCAGGCGCTTGGCAAAGGGGCCGGTAAAGGCCGCCGGCATATGCTGGGCGATCAGGATGCCAGCCGGAAAATCCTGGGGCAGGGCCGAGAGCACCTTCTGCACGGCCGGCGGCCCGCCGGTGGACACGCCGATGGCCACCAGATCGCGGTTCTGCGTGCCCGAAGGCCGGGCCGGCCGCGACGGCCGCGGCGATGGCGCGGCGCCGGGGCGCACGCGTCCCGAAAGCGGCGGCCGGGAAAGATGGGTCATGCGGCGCCGGGCGATGGTCTTGACCTTGGCCCGCAGTTCGTCCTCAATCTTGACGATGTCGAGGGACACCTTGGAAAGCTGTTTGGGGATGAAATCCACGGCCCCGAGTTCCATGGCCTTGAGCGTCGCCTCGGCCCCCTCGTTGGTCAGGGAGCTCACCATGAGCACCGGCCGGGGCATCTCCATCATGACGTGCCGCAGGGCGGTCAGCCCATCCATACGCGGCATTTCGATATCCATGGTCACGACGTCCGGCTGGTGACGCCGGATCATTTCCAACCCTTCCTCGCCATCGCGGGCCGTGGCCACGACCTCGATTTCCGGGTCCTTGGCCAGCATAGTGCTTATGGCCTTGCGCATGAAGGCCGAATCGTCGACCACGACAACCTTGATCACATATATCTCCTGAAAGGGACCCGCCCGCACCCGAATGCCGCGCCACCCCTCCCGGCACGGCCCGTGGCCCGCAACGCTCTCCATGATTAGATGAGTCTTGGCGTTCTGACAACCAACATTAGTGCTTGCCAAACCCCGCGGGATACTCTAAAACCCTGTCTTCCACGACGGGATGTGGCTCAGTCTGGCTAGAGCGCTGCGTTCGGGACGCAGAAGTCGGAGGTTCGAATCCTCTCATCCCGACCAGACTTTCCAAGGGGTTATGCAACAGCATAACCCCTTTTTTTCGTCCGTCCCGCGACATTTTCGCGGCCCGGCCGCCAGAACCTCATTCGCAGGCCGCGCCCTTGCCGCCCGCGCCCCTGCTCATCTCCTCGGCCCGCTCCTCGGCCAGCCGTTCCACGGCCCGGATGAGGATTTCCAGCATTCCGCCCGTGTGATTGGCGCAGTACTGTTCCAGCCCCTCGGGACCGCTCGCGTCGAAGGCCAGCCAGTCCGGCTCCGGGAAAAGCTGCCCCGCTTCGCGCAGGCGCTGTTCCAACTGCTCCAGCAGGTCGTCGGCGTTGCCCAGGCACAGCGAGGGCATATCCAACACCATGCGGAGTTTCTCGAAAATCTCACGCAGCCGTTCCCACCGGTTCGGCTCTCGATTCTGGGCCTCCCAGAAGGCGTCCATCGTGTCGGATCGCATGCCTTGGGCTCCTTTGCCGCGCCATTTCCCGATTCCTATCCTTATCATCCGCCGATTTCCAGTCTGGAAGCCGCCGAATCCCCGGCTTGCGCCCAAAATGAAAATGATTATCATAAGCCGATGGACAGCACAGCCCCCAAAACCACCTCCGTCATGGTCCCCGTGGCCGGCATGCATTGCGCCGCCTGCTCCGCCCGCATCGAACGCGTGGTCTCCGCCATGCCGGGCGTTGCCGAAGCAACCGTCAACCTGGCCGATGCCTCCATGCAGCTGCGCTACGACCCGCAGGCCATAAACCTCGACGCCATCGGCGAGCGGGTGGCCGGCCTGGGATTCACTCTCGGCCCGCCACCCTCCGACAACGCCACCTTCGAGCTGGCCATCACGGGCATGCACTGCGCCGCCTGCTCGTCGCGCATCGAGCGCGTGACCCGAAGGCTCCCCGGGGTCGTCGCCGCCGACGTCAACCTGGCCGGCGAGACCGGCACCTTCACCATCGACCCGGCCGTGCTGTCGCGCCGCCAGCTGCGCCAGGCCATCGCCGACCTCGGCTTCGGCTCCCAGCCCATAAGCGCCTCGGAAAACCGCTTCGCCGCCCGCCAGGAAGCGGCCAAGGCCGAATTGACCCAGAAAAAACGCGAACTCGTCCCGGTCTTCATCCTGGCCGCCCTGCTCCTGACCATCTCCATGGGCCATATGCTGGGCCTGCCCCTGCCCGCCTTTTTGCACCCTGAAACCGCGCCCGCCACCTTCGCCCTTCTCCAGCTGGCCCTGACCGCGCCCATCGTCTGGCTCGGCCGGCGATTCTACCTCGACGGCATCCCGGCCGGACTGCGCGGCGGCCCCAACATGGACACGCTCGTGGCCGTGGGCACCGGCGCGGCCCTGCTCTACAGCATCGCCAACCTCGCCCTGCTCCTGGCCGGCTCCGATCCCGTGGCCCGGGCCAGGGACCTCTATTTCGAATCCGCCGGCGTGCTTTTGGCCATGATCAGCCTCGGCAAATACCTGGAAGCCTCGGCCAAATTCAAAACCTCGGGGGCCATCGCCGCCCTCATGCGCCTGACCCCGGACACCGCCACGCTCGTGCGCGACGGCACCGAGGAGACCGTGCCCGTCGACGAGGTGGAGCCCGGCGACAGGCTGCTCGTGCGACCGGGCGAACGCGTACCCGTGGACGGCGAGGTGGTCGAGGGCGATTCCCGCGTGGACGAGTCCATGCTGACCGGCGAACCCCTGCCCGTGGCCAAAAAAACCGGCGACGCCGTTACCGGCGGCACCCAGAACACCACCGGCGCCCTGGTCGTGACCGCCACCCGCGTCGGCCAGGACACGACCCTGGCCCGCATCGTGGATCTGGTGCGCCAGGCCCAGGGCTCCAAGGCCCCCATCGCCAACCTGGCCGACACCGTCAGCTTCTATTTCGTCCCCACCGTCATGGCCACGGCCCTCGTCGCCGGCCTGGGCTGGTACTTCCTCGGCCACGCCGGCTTCTCCTTTTCCCTGCGCATCTTCGTGGCCGTCATGGTCATCGCCTGCCCCTGCGCCATGGGTCTGGCCGTGCCCACCTCCATCATGGTCGGCACCGGACGCGGCGCGCGCCTCGGCATCCTGGTCAAATCCGGCGCCGCCCTCCAGACCGCCGGCAACGTCAAGGCCGTGGTCTTCGACAAGACCGGGACGCTCACCCACGGCAAGCCCGAACTGACCGACGTCGTGCCGGCCACGGCGAGCGACCCGGACCGCCTGCTCACTCTGGCCGCCGCCGCCGAAGCCCGCTCGGAACACCCCCTGGCCAAGGCCATCGCCGCCGCCGCCACGGCCAAGGGCACAGCCCTGCCCGCGCCCGAACACTTCGAAGCCGCCCCCGGCAAGGGCGTGGCCGCAACCATAAGCGGCAGTGCCGTGCTGGTCGGCACCGCCGCCTACCTCGCCGAGCAGGGCGTCCCCGCCGACCCGGCCGCCGACGAAGCCGAAGCGCGTCTGGCCGAAGCCGGCAAGACCGCCATCCGCGTGGCCGTGGACGGCCGCTCCGCCGGCGTCCTGGCCGTGGCCGACACGCCCCGCCCCGAAGCCGCCGCCGTGGTCAAGGCCCTGGGCCGCAAGGGCGTGGCCGTGGTCATGCTCACCGGCGACGACGAACGCACAGCCAGAGCCGTGGCCGACACCCTCGGCATCAAGGAAGTCATCGCCCGGGTGCTGCCCGACCGCAAAGCCGCCGAGGTCCAAAAACTCATGGGCTCGGGCCGCAAGACCGCCATGGTCGGCGACGGCATCAACGACGCCCCGGCCCTGGCCGCCGCCGACCTCGGCATGGCCATGGGCTCGGGCATCGACGTGGCCGTGGAATCCTGCGACGTCGTGCTCATGCGCAACGACCTGCGCGGCGTCACCGCCGCCCTGGAACTTTCCCGGGCCGTCATCGCCAACATCAAACAAAACCTCTTCTGGGCCTTCGCCTTCAATACCATCGGCATCCCCGTCGCCGCCGGCGTGCTCCATATCTTCGGCGGCCCCACCCTCAACCCCATGATCGCCGGCACCGCCATGGCGCTCAGCTCCTTTACGGTGGTCACCAACGCCCTGCGACTGCGCTTTTTCACGCCGAAGCAGGTAGCTTAGGGGAAGAGCGAAGAATAGAAGATGCCGGGGCTCTGCCCCGACACCCCGCCGGAGGGCTTATGCCCTCCGGACCTCCCTTTACGCTCTGCCGGGACGCAACGTCGCAGGGCGGCGGATGGGGGGATTCTTGTTGCCGCAATCGGCCCGGCGACACGAGGGGCTAAAGCCCCTCGACGCCGAACGCGATTGCGGCGACAACCCGCCAGCGGCGAAATGCCGCATTTTTTGAAGGTTTGTTCTCCGAATGTCGCCCCAAAGGGGCGACCGGCGTGGTAGCGGCGGCAAGGGCGTGGTCCTGATACGTGGAGCTGATGGCGGACAGGCTGTAGCGTATTTTATTCATGAAACATTGAGGAAATAATGAAGTGTTGTGCCGAAGGCCCCCCGGAAAGTCGCTCTAGGCCGATAGCATCGCCCTCCCCTGCCGTAACGCCAGCCAAACATGAACAAATATTTCATCATCCTGTAATCTTTTGAATTCTGAAAATCATTGCTCCCTTGGCCGAGGTAGTCTAGAAAGATGACTTCGGTTTCGTGACAGCATTTCAAACTTCGCAAAGAACCTGACAGCGCTAAGGTGGTGCCATGCCTCGTTTGTCTCGCCTCGTATTTCCTCTGTTATGCCTCAGCCTGCTCGCAACCGCCCGCCCGACCGTCGTCGGGGCCTATACCGTCAAAACCGGCGATACGCCGGTTTCCATTGCCAAAAAGCACGGCGTTTCCGTCCAGGACCTGCTCAAGGCCAACAAGGGGCTCGAGCCCAAGAAAATGCGGGTGGGCGATTCACTGACGATCCCCGGGGAATCCTCGGGCAAAGCCGATAAGAAGCACACGGAAAAGGAATCCAAAAAGGAAAAGGCCGGAAAGAAGGCCGAGAGCTCCTCGAGCAAGGAGCGCGCCGCCCAGACTCGGGAGACTGCCAAGGAAAGCAAATCCACCGGAAAATCGGGCAGCTACAAGATCAAGAAAGGGGACACGCTCGGCTCCATAGCCGCCAAGTACGACGTCAGCGTGGAGGACCTGCTCAAGTCCAACAAATCCCTGCATCCCAACAAGATGCGCATCGGCCAGGAAATCAGCGTCCCCGGAGCCGCGCCGGCCAAGGCCGAACCCACCGAAAAAACTTCGCGCAAGACGGAAAAGTCGCGCGAGTCCCAGACCAATACAACCACCTACACCGCCCACAGGCGTGACACCGTGCACACGGTGGCCAGCAAATTCCATATCAGTCTCAAGGAACTCTACCGGCTCAACCCCGGCCTCGGCAAAAAGCTGCATTCCGGCCAGAAGCTCAACGTGCCCAGGAACGCCGAGCCCGAGCAGGCCCCGGCCCGCACCCACGCACCCGAGCAAGCCCCCGCGGCGGTGAGCGAACCGGAACGTCCGGCCCAGACCGTAAGGACGCCCGCCCCCGAAGCCGAGACCCCCCCGCCGGCCGAAGCGACCAAACCGGCCAGGACGCCCGAGCCCGAAGCCGCGCCGGCCAAAACCGGCATGCGCGAAACGTCCGACGCCGAAGCCGCCTTTGAAAAAGGCATCGAGTTCGGCAAGCAGAACAAATTCCAAAAGGCCGTGGAGAGCTTCGACAAGGCCATCAAGCTCAACCCCAACCGGGCCGACTTCTTCGCCAGCCGGGGCCATGCCCACTACTATATGAAGCAGTACGCCAAGGCCATCGACGACTACACCAAGGCCATCGAGAAAAACCCCAACTTCGCCCTGGCCTACTCCATGCGGGGCTTAAGCCGCACCCGTTCCGGCCAATACCAGCAGGCTATCGCGGACTTCAACAAGGCCATAGGTTTCGGTCCCAACGAGGCGGACTACTACAAGGGACGCGGGTTCACCTACCTGCACCTCAAGCAGTATGGCCCCATGTGCGAGGACTACAAGAAAGCCTGCACCCTGGGCGATTGCGAACTGCTCGACAGCGCCAAGAAAGAAAAGCTGTGTCAGTAGGCGCGGCGATGCAGGCGCCATAAAAAAAAGCCCGGCTCCGGCCGGGCTTTTTTTATGGCGTGGGGAAGAGGATGCGAGAGGGGGACCCTTTTTTCAAAAAGGGTCCCCCTCTCGCGCTCTCCCCTCCCAAAAACGTTTAACGGTGAAAAGCTGTTATCGTAAGGAATGTTGGAAGAGGGTGTGGGGGAAAACTGTTGTACGGGCAGGTTGCCCCGAACGCTTTCGCGCAATAGGTGCAGTGCTCGTTACGCCGCACGTTGTCCCTTGGACTTGGGCCAAAGCTGGGACACCAGTATGCCGGCAAACATGAGCGCGCAGCCGAAAAGGCCGCGGCCGCCAAGGCGCTCGTTCAGGATGAGCGCCCCGCCAAGCGCCGCGAACACCGTCTCGAAACTGAGCAAAATGGCGGCATGGGTGGGCTTGGCATCGCGCTGGGCAATGATTTGCAAGGTGTAGGCCAGCCCGACCGACATCAGGCCGCCGTACAGAATCGGCCAGGCCGCGCCCACAATCCCGGACCAGGTGATGGTCTCGAAAAAACACGCGCAGACAAGACTCAGCACCGCGCAAACAGCGTATTGGGCCATGGCCAGGGGCAAGGCCCGGGTGCGCGGCGACAGCCAGCCGATCACCAGCACATGCCCGGCCCAGAAAAACGCGCCGATAAGCTCCAGCCCATCCCCCGGAGCCAGGCTGAAATTCTCGGTCACCGACAGAAAATACAACCCGAAGGCCGCCGCAACCGCCCCGAGCACATCCCCCCGGGCCGGCCGCTGGCCAAGAAAAAAGCCCAACAGCGGCACCAACACCACATACAGGCCGGTGATGAAACCCGCCTTGCCGGCCGTGGTGTACAAAAGTCCCACCTGCTGCAACGACGCGCCGGTAAAAAGGATCGCCCCGGCAAGAAGCCCCCCCAGCCAGGGAAACCCCGGATCGCTGCCCCCCAGAAACGGCGCGGGAGGCGGATAGCGCATCGAACGTATCGCCAGGGGGGCCAGCACCGCCGCGCCCAGGGCAAACCGGATGCCGTTAAACCCCATCGGCCCCAAATGCGCCATGCCGACCCGCTGGGCCACAAAGGCAAGGCCCCAGATCAGCGCCGTAATCAGGCACAGGATATCCGCCCGCATCGATGCGTTTCGACCCATGACGATATGTCTCCTTATGCGGCACCAGGGCTCTGCCCTGGACTCGGCAGGGGCTCCGCCCCCGCACCCCCGCCGGGAGGCCGAGGGCCCCCCGGTCCCCCCTTCCCGGCTTTGGCTCGGCGGAGGCGGAGATGGTGGGCGAAAGGGCGGAGAGTGGAAGATGGAAGCGGCATTTGCCGGGACGAGCATGTCGCTTCGCGACAAGCTCGTCC
>NZ_JBLODY010000043.1:0-34624 GCF_047785625.1 Solidesulfovibrio sp. C21 | reverse complement strand
AAACTTTTCTACAGAAAAGTTTCCCCCCGGCTCTTTACACCGCGAATCCCAAGGCACCGGCCAGGATGGCTGTGGAGCCGGCGAAGGGGCGGCGTTCCCACAGGGCGTTCTGGGCGGCCCACCAGTCGGGGTGCAGGTCCAGGTCGGCGGTCCGGGCGACCAGCCGGGCCAGATTGCGGCAATCCGGGTCCGGTTCGGCCGCGCGCCGGGCGGTTTCGGCGGCCAGCCGCGCCTCCAGGGCCGCCTTGACCGGCGAATTGCGCCCGGCCTCGATCAGGAAAAGCCGCAGTAGCGCCTCGCGCTTTGCCGGCAGCGGCAAAGCGAACACCTCGTGCCATAAAAGCCCCGGCCACAGATGCAGCCACAGCGGCGCCAGATTGAGCGTATTCTGGGCTTCCTGCAGTTCGGTGACAAGTTTCCTTGCCGTCGCGGCCTGGGCCAGCATGGCGGCAAAAAAGGCGTCCTCGGCGTGGCGGGCGAAGGCGTCGGCCAGGGCTTGCCGCTTGTTGACGGGAAGGCCCACGTCGCGGAAGCACACCCCCTCCTCGGCCCCGCCCCCGGCCGCGACCATGGTCACGCAGCCGTCGAAGGGATCGGCGGTTGCGGCCTGGCGGAAGCTTATGGCGAAATCCTCGGTGGCGGTTTCCAGGTGGTAGCGGAGGGAGGCCGTGCCGGGGCGCGCGCCGCCCTCGGGATCATCCAGGCGCACGGTCACCGCCACGCCCGGCCAGCGGGCCTCGGCGCTCCCGTCGCCGGTCGGCAGGCGCTCTTCCAGGCCGAGGGTGAGCAGGGCCTGGGTGACGAGGGTCTTGGGCGTTTCGCGCCGGGGCCGGACCATGTTTTCCCATATATCGCGGCCCGAACCCATTTCCGGGTCGTTGGAACGCGCCTTGGCCAGGATGTCCGTGACCTCGGGCTCGGGGTCGGCCATGCCCGTGGCCCGGGCCAATTCCGCGGCCCGCAGGGCGAAGGTCAGGCCATTGACCGGCTCGAGCCGTGAAATCTCGTCGAAAAACCAGGCGCAGCTGGCAAAGGAAGCCAGTCCCCAGGCCTGCATGGACAGCAGTTTCCAGGCCGTGCCCCGGGCCGCTTCCGGCAGTTTCGGCGCGAAGTGCGCGGCCTCGAAAGCGGCCGGGGCCATGCTTGCGGCCATAACCTTTCCGTAGGCCGCAAGCGCCCGGCGGGGATCGCTGAAAAGGGGATTGCCGGCGGCGAAGAAGTGGGCGTCCAGCCGGGATTTGAGGCGATCGAGGGCCTCCCGGAGCGGCGCGCGCCATTTCTGGTTGTAGCCGGGATGCCCGCCGTTGGTGCAACCGCAGTCCGAGCGCCAGCGCTCGACGCCGTGGGCGCAGCTCCAGGCCGAGGCCTCGCGGATACGCACAAACCGTTTGGGTGGATCGGTCTCCAGAAACGTCGCGTAATTGGTGAGCGTCAGCCCATCGCGGCCGGAGCGCGCCTGATCGAGCACGTAGGCCAGGGCCATCTCGCCGAAGGTGAAGTGGTGGCCGTAGGTCTCGCCGTCGGTGGCCAGCGACAAGAGCCCCTCCCCGGCCGCGCCGGAAAGACGGCGGAAAAACTGCTCGCCATCAGCCAGCAGGCGCTCGAAGGCCACGGCCTGGGACAGGGGGCCGTGGTAGAAAAAGACGGCCATGGGCCTGCCCGACGGCAAAAGCACCTTGTAGGGCCGGCGGATGTCCAGGGAGCCGGCGTCCACGCCTTGCCAGTTTTCGCCGTCGTCGCTGACGGCCGTGGCCTGGGACGGGGCCAGGATGGTGAAGCGGATGCCGGCGGCGGCCAGGGCTTCGAGGGTCGGCGTGTCCACGGCGGTTTCGGACAGCCACATGCCTTCCGGATCGCGGCCGAAGCGGGCCCTGAAATCGTCCACCGCCCAGGCCACCTCGAGTTCCTTGTCCAGGTCCGAGGCCAGGGGCATGATGACATGGTGGTAGATCTGGGCCAGGGCGTTGCCGTGGCCCAGGCGCTTGACGCTTTCGCGGTCGGCCTCGAGCAGGCGGGCGTAGGTGTCCGGGGCCGAGCGGGCCATCCAGGCGAGCAGCGTCGGCCCGGCGTTGAAGCTCATCCATTCATAGCAGTTGAGCAGTTCCACGATGCGGCCCGAACCGTCCAGCCGCCGGGCCCTGGCCATGGGCGCGTAGGATTCGCGGCAGATGCGCTCGTTCCAGTGGCGGCTCGGGGCGGCGCTGCCTTCGGGCAAAATGAGCCCGAGCCAGGGATCCTCGCGGGGGGGCTGGTAGAAATGGCCGTGGATGCAAAGGGCGCGGTCCATAGGCGGGCTTACTCCTGTCCGGGTTTGCGTTCGAGGTCCTCGCCGGCGGCGTCCGGCGCGGCAAAAATCTTCTTGTCCAGAGCGTCCAGCGCCTTGGCGGCGAGTCGGCCCTCACGGTGGCGCAAAAGCGAGGCGTCCACGTAATGCACCTCCATGGGGCCGAGCTTGGGCCGCACCAGGGCGATGGACAGGCCCGGCCACGACCATTGGTGGATGACGCCGCCGTCATCGGCCGTCCTCGTGTCCGGGGAACCGTATTTGGCGCTGTAGGCGGCCAGCACGCGGTTGTAGTCCGAATCCGGGCCGTCGCCGGAGGCGGCGATGGTCAGCGCCACCCCAGCCAGCCGGTCCTGGTCGTAGCCGTACAGCACGCTTGCGAGGGGGATGTCGCCGAGGCGGAGCCGTTCATCGCCGCGACGGTAATATTTGCGGCCGCGGTGGGTGTAGAGGTATTCGCCGGCGGGCAGGGCCTGGGGCGGGGAGCCGAAGGCCGCGCCGCGAAACGAACGTGGCGGATCGCCCGGGGAAAACAGGCGGAAGCCCCCGGAAAGCGACGGCGGCGCGCCGGCGGCCGTCTCGGCGGCGTCCATGGCGGCGAGCAGCTTGGCGTCGGCGTAGCGGATGGTCACGCCGCCGGCCTCCACGTCGCGGGAAAGGGCGATCTGGGCCTCGGGCCAGCTCCAGACCAGTTCCTCCTCCAAGGTGGCGGCAATGGCGCGCGGCGGCCCGTATTTGGCGATGTAGGCCCGGCGCAGGGCCTCGAAATCCCCGCCCTCGCCGACCCGCATGACCACGGCGAAAAGCTTTCCCTGGAAAAAGCCGTACAGAATGTCGGTCAACCGCAGGTCGCCGAGCTCCAGGCTGTCCCCGGGCCGGCGGTAATAGGCGGCCGCGCCTTCGCGGTAGGCCGGGGTCAGGCCGGGAATGCCGGAAATATCCCGGCCGAACCGCAGTCCCCGAAAGCCGATGGGCCCGCGCCGGCGGATATCCTCGACGCTTTGCCAGACCTCGCGCTCGTCGGCGGTCAGCCCCGGCAGGTAGACGTAATCGACCACGGTCTTCCCGTCCCGGGCGAAATGGGACAGGGACACGGTGAGAAGCGGCCGCCGCCAGACCAGGCGCAGAAAACCCGGCGCGCCCTCGCGGCCGGGGCGGCCGTACTTGGCGGTATAGGCGGCCACGAGATCACCCAGGCCCTCGCAGCCCGTAAGCGTCATGCGCACGAAAAAAAGCGCCCCCCGCGAAAAGCCGTAGCGGATGTCCGTGGCGCAGGTCGCGCCCAAAAGCGGCTTTTCCTCGGACCGGCGGTAAAAGGCCGTGTCGCCGAAGCGGGCCACAAGCTCCATGCCCGGCATGGAGGCCACGGGCGCGCCAAAGGACAGACCGCGAAATCCCGGCGGGTTGGCGGATTGGGCCCGGGCCCCGGCGCACCAGCCGAGACCCAGCAGGACACAGAGCAGGAAGGCATGGCATCGGCTTCCCATGGCCGATCCTCAACGGGCCAGACGCCGGCCCAGACGATGGGCCATTTCGGTCAGGCTCGCGGCCAGTCCGCCGACCTCGTCATGGCTGCGGACAGTCAGGGTCGAGGTCAGCCGGCCCTCGGCCATATCCCGGGCAAAGGCGGCGCAGCGGCGCACCGGCATGCCGAGCAGCGCGGCCATGGCCACGGCAAAGGCCAGACCGAAAAGCAAAAGGCCCCAGCCGGCAGCGCCGAGAACAAGCCGCAAGGCGCGAAGCGATCCGGCCAGCCGGCCAGCCTCCCCCGCCACCTCGGCCAGAGACGCCCCGCCCAACCGGGCGGCCCCGGACAGCGCGGCGTGTTCGGCCTCGAGAATCCTGCGCCCCGTCTCCCGCAGGGCCTTCCAGTCGGCAAGGACCGCCGTCACGGCCTGACGGTACTCGGCCAGGGCGGCAAACACCGGGGCAAGCCGCCTGGCATCGTCGTCGGAACCGGCCCTGGCGTCGCGAAGGGCCGCCTCGGCCGCGTCGAAGCGGGCCTCAGCCTCGGTCAGCCGGGCCGGGTCGCGTTCGCCCCGGGCCTCACCGGCCGCGGTGGCCACATCCCGGCCGGCGCGCTGCGCGACCTGGGCCAGCTTCAGGCGCCGGGCATGCTGGCGCAAGGCGTCGGGAGCCGGATAGCGGGCGGCCAGCTCCTTGTCCCACTGGGCGGTTTTCTGCCCGATGTAGTCGTCCACGGCCGCGTCGTAGGCGGTGGATGCCTCGGCCAGCCGGGCCCGGCTGGCGCTCAAGCGTTCGTTGGCGACGACCGACGACTCGGCGGCCTTTTTGTAGGCATCCAGAAAAAAGCCGATCTTGCCGGCCTCGGCGGCCAGATCCTTGAGCTCCGGACGGGAGGCGGCCTCCTGGGCGGCGTGCAGCACGTCGGCCGCCTTGGCCAAATTCCTCTTGGCCCGTTCCAGGGATTCGCGGTCGGAACTCAAGGCATAGTCCCGGATGGACTGGGAGGCCAAAAGCAGCTGGCGCTCCACGGCCACGGCCAGATCGGCCCGGGGCAGACGCGTCGTCTCCAGGGCCTTGAACCGGCCGGACAGCGTGTCGAGGCGGGACACGGCAAAAAGCCCGAGGAGCAGGGCGGCCACGGCCACAACGCCGATGGCGGCGGCGATCTTGAGCGGGAAAAGGGGAAACCTCATGCCGGTGCGTCCTTTGTTTTTACGGATGCGGCACGGGGGCGGCGGGATACGGCGGACCGGGCTCCCGAGCTATTGCCCGATCCATAGCGGGTATTGGCGCGAAATCAAAGGGGGGCGGACGCCCCCCATCGCAACGCCTCCTGACGGAGCGGCCTTGGCTCCCCGGCCGGCATCAGCCGAAGCGACCGGTGATGTAGTCCTCGGTCTGCTTCTGGGCCGGGCGGGTGAAGATGGTTTCGGTGGCGTCCACCTCAACCAGCTTGCCCATGTAGAAAAAGGCGGTGCGGTCCGAAACGCGGGCCGCCTGCTGCATGCTGTGGGTGACGATGATGATGGTGAAATTGCGTTTGAGCTCGTGGATGAGCTCCTCGATCTTCTGGGTGGCGATGGGGTCCAGCGCCGAGGCCGGCTCGTCCATGAGCAGCACTTCCGGCTCGATGGCCAGGGCCCGGGCGATGCACAGGCGCTGCTGCTGGCCGCCGGAGAGGCCCAGGGCCGAGTCGTGGATACGGTCTTTCACCTCGTCGAAAAGCGCCGCGCCCTTGAGGCTTTTTTCCACCTGCTGGGAAATGTAGGTGTTGTTCCGCACCCCGCCCACGCGCAGGCCGTAGGCCACATTTTCGAAAATGGTCTTGGGAAAGGGGTTGGGCTTCTGGAAGACCATGCCCACCCGGCGACGCAGTTCCACCACGTCCAGGCTGGAGGCGTAGACGTTTTCGCCGTCCAGGGTGAGCTCCCCCTCCACCCGGGTGCCGGGGATGAGGTCGTTCATACGGTTCAGGCAGCGCAGGAAGGTGGACTTGCCGCAGCCCGAGGGACCGATCAGCGCCGTGACCTGCTGCTCGTAGACGGTCAGATTGATGTCCTGGAGCGCCTTGAACCGGCCGTAGTAGAAGTTGAGGCCCTTGGCGGCCATTTTCACGGTGTCGGGCATGGGAGATTCCTTTTCGTTCGGTTACGGATGCGCGGGGAAAAGCCGTGGGCGCAGCCTGCATCCCAGGTGTGGAAGTTTCATGACGATTGGGTCGACGGTCCGAGACAAACCGTTGCCTGCGCCGCCTCGGTCCCGGGCGCGAAAGCGGGCAGGGTGAAATAAAAAGCGGCCCCGGTCATTTCGCCCCGTCCCCGGTCGGCCCATATCCTGCCGCCGTGCCGTTCCACGATATGCTTGACGATGGCCAGGCCAAGGCCGGTGCTGCCCTGGGTCTTGGAGCGGTGGCGCTCCACCCGGTAGAAGCGCTCGAACACGCGATGACGCTCCTCGGGAGGGATGCCCGGCCCCTGGTCCAGCACGCCGAAGGTCACGGTCTGGCCCTCGTCGTCCGGGCAGGCGGTCATGACGATGCGCGAGCCCTCGGGCGCGAACCGGGTGGCGTTTTCGAGCAGGTTGCGCCAGACCTGGATCAGCTGCCCGCCGTCGCAGCGCACGAGGAGTTCCGTCTCGGGCAGCTGGTTGTCGAAGGAAAGTTTTCTGGCGTCGGCCAGAGGCTGGCATTCGCGCACGGCGTCGGCCAGGGCGGCGGCGGCGTCGATTCCGGGCTCGGGCCGGTCGCTTGCGCGGTCATCGCCCGCGCCCGGCTGTTCCTCCAGACGGGCCAGGGTGAGGATATCGTCAACCATCTTGGACATATGGTTGGCATTTTTAAGTATCACGTCGAGGAACCGGCGCTTTTCCGGGGCCAGTTCCGGCGCGGCCGCCAGCAGCGTCTCGGCGTAGCCCTTGATGGAGGTCAGGGGGGTGCGCATCTCGTGGGTGACGTTGGCCGCGAAATCCCGCCGCACCCGCGACAGCCGCCGGGTCTCGGACACGTCGTGGAAGACCAGCACCGCGCCGTGCTCGCGCCGCCCGCCGGCCGGGTCGAGCCCGAGGCGCACCAGGGACACCTCGTAATAACGCCCCGGCCCCAGTTCGATCTCCAGGGTCGAGGCCGCGGGCAGGTCCTCGCCCGCCTCGCCGAGCAGATTGTCGCAGGCCATTTGCAGTTCCGGACTCGGCGCGACCTCGATAGGCCGGCGGCCGACCACGTCGCCCGTCACCGGGGCGATGCGCTTAAGCGCCGGATTGGCCACCCGCACCTTGCCCGCCGCGTCGAGCACCATCACGCCTTCGCGCATGCCGTCGAGGATGGCTTCGAGCTGGGTCTTCTGGTCGGTGATGGTGCCGATGTGGGATTCGATGCGCCGGGCCATGTGGTTGACGGCCTCGGCCAGGGCGGAAAATTCCCCGTCCGGGGACAGGTGGATGCGGTGGCGGTAGTCGCCGTCGCCAATGGCCCGGGCCACGGCGATGACCTCGGCCAGGGAACGTGACAGACGCCGGCCGACCAGCCAGTAGACGCAGCCGGCCGCGAAAAGCGCCCCGCCGTAGGCGAACAGGCGTTCGGGCCGGGTCAGCGTGGCGGGCAGCAGGGAAAGCGCGGCCAGACAGGCGGCGGTCACGGTCAGGCAAAGCGCCGCCGCGCGCAGGCCCAAGGTATCGGAAGCGGCCACCCCCCTACTCCTTGAACCGGTAGCCCACACCCCGGACGGTTTCGATCATGCGGGCGCAGGAGCCAAGCTTCTGGCGCAACCGACGGATGTGGGTGTCGACCGTGCGGGCATACCCTTCGAATTCGTAGCCCCACACGGAGTTGAGCAGCCGGTCACGGGTGAGCACCCGGCCCGTGCTCTGGAACAGTTCGGCCAGCAACCGGAATTCCGTAGCCGTCAAGGCCACTTCCTCGCCGTCCAGGTTCACCCGGTGGGCGCCGAGGTCCACGGACAGGCCGTCGCGCGAGAGCACCTGCCGGCGCTCCTGCTCCGGGGCGTGGCGCTTGAGCACCGCCCGCAGGCGCAGGATGAGCTCCCGGGGGGAAAACGGCTTGACCACGTAATCGTCGGCCCCGAGCTCCAAGCCCACGATGCGGTCGACTTCCTCGCCCCGGGCGGTCAGCATGATGATCGGCGCGGCGGCGGTCTTGGGATCGCGCTTGAGCTCCTTGCAGACCTCGAAACCGTCGAGTCCGGGCAACATGAGGTCCAAAATGATGCCGGCCGGCGGCGCACGCCGGGCCTTGGTCAGGGCGTCGTAGCCGTCCTTGGCCGTTTCGGTGGCGAAACCGGCGCTTTGCAGGTTGAAGGCGAGCAATTCGACGATATCGTCGTCATCTTCAACTATCAGGATGGAATCCTTGGACATGCGTCACCTCGGAGTTTTCGTCGCTCGAAAGAACATGACGGCTTGACGCGCGGATGAATGACGCGTGACGATTGTGTGACACCGAACACGCAATGCCGCGAAATCGCACCTCCCCCATCGCGCCCGCCTGGCGCAATCGCCCGCCGGCACCCGGATGGCGGGCCGGGTGGTCCGCCGCTGTCGTGGTTTGACGCTTGCTGTGAAACTGCCTAGAAGGTTGGTAAGCGTCAAATAAAAAACCCGGCGGAATCAAGCCAAAGGATCGGGATGATGGCGGGCAGGTTACGCACGTTCGCTTGCGTCGCCCTGATGATGGCGGGGCTTTTCCATTTCGCGGCTCCGCCCTGCCTTGCCGCCGGTAAAAAACCGCCTTCCATCCGGATCGGACTCACCGCCGGTTTCTCGGGTCCGACCAGGGCCATGGCCCTGGAACTCTACCGGGGAGCCCTGGCCGCTTTCGCGCACCGCAACGGGGAAGGCGGCATCGGCGGCCACACCGTGGAGCTGCTCGCCGCCGACGACCGCTACGAACCCGACCCGGCCATCGAAAACATCGTCCGGTTCCTGGTCAGGGACAAGGTGCTGACCCTTTTTTCGTCGCTCGGCACGCCGACCGTGAGCCGGGAACTGCCGGTGCTGCGGGCCCATGCCAACCAGGGGGCGCGCCTTTTTTTCCCGGTTTCCGGGCTTGAGGCCTCCCGCGTGCCGCCCTACGTCCGCTACGTCTACAATCTGCGCGCCTCCTACCGCCAGGAAATCGAAGGGCTCGTCGCGGCCTTTGTCGCCCAGGGGCGCTCCCGCATCGCCATCTGCCACCAGGCCGACGCCTTCGGCCGCAGCGGCTGGGACGGCGCGCGCCGCGCCCTGGCCAAACGCGGCCTGTCGCTGTGCGGCGAGGCCACCTTCGCCCGGCTGGTCGGCGCAGGCGAGGACATGGCGCGACAGGTCGCCCTGCTCGCCGACTGCCACCCCGACGCGGTGCTCATCGTCGGCCCGGCCCCGGCCTGCGCCGCCCTGATCCGGGACCTGCGCGGCCAAGGGCTGACCATGCCGGTCGGCGTGGTCTCCTTCGCCGGCGGGGAAATCCTGTTGCGCTTCCTGACCCGCGAGGGGGAACGCTGCGGCCGAAATCTCCAGGACGGACTGGTATTGTCCCAGGTGGCGCCGGACTGGCGCGATCCGGAACTGCCCGCCTCCCGCGACTACCGGCGCGATCTGGCCGCCCTTGCCGACGCGCCGGCCCCGCCGGGGGGGTGGGACAAGCATCCGCTCGAAGGCAGCGCCACGGGATTCGAGGGCTACCTCAACGCCCGGCTGCTCATGAAGGTGCTTTCGGCCATGGCCGATCCCCTGGACCGGGCCGGGCTGGACGCGGCCGTGATCTCCCTGGGCCCCATCGACCTCGGCATCGGCGTGCCGGTCGTTTTGACCGGCCCCCACCACCAGGGCCTCGACATGGTTTATTTGTCCACCGCTTCGCGCGGCAGGCTCGTGCCGCTGACGTCCATGCGGCTCGCCGCCGGAGACTGACGCCCGTGTCGAAAATATTTCGCAGAACCCTGATCGCCGTCATCCTCGTCTTCGGCGTGGCGGCCAATGCCACGGCCCTGCTTTCGGCCTGGCTCCTGCACCGTCACCTGACCGACGAATACGTCACCAAGGGACGGGCCATCGCCATGGCCATCGCCGCCGCCAGCCCCGACGCCCTGGTGGCCGGCGACGACGCCGCCGTCCAGGCCATGATCGACGAATTTCTGCACATCGACGGCGTGGGTTACATTTTCGTGACCGACCCGAAGGGCACGGTGGTGGCCCATACCTTCGTCCCGGCCATGCCCAAGGCGCTGCTCGGCGCGAAAAGCGGCTCCGTCACCCAGACCCATCTGGACGGCATCGGCGACTACCTCCAGGTGACCGCGCCGATCCTGGCCGGCGAGGCGGGCCATGTCGGCGTCGGCATGGACAAGGTCGGCATCTGGCGCGTCATGCGCGGGGCCGTCATGCGGCAGGAAGCGCTCATGCTGGGCATGCTGGCCGTGGCCGTGCTGGTCTTCTACGCCCTGGTCGGCGGCATCACCCGCCCCCTGGTGGAACTGGCCGGCTACGCGGTCAAGATCAGGGATCACGATTTTTCGGCCAAGCCCCCCGAAACCGGCGACGACGAGGTCGGCATCCTGGCCCGGGCCATGCAGTCCATGGCCGCCCAGCTTTCCCTGCTCGTGTCCGACCTCAAACGGGCCGTGGACGACACCACCCGGGACCTGGAAGATTCCCTGGCCCACACCCGGGCCATCATCGACAATCTGGCCGACGGGCTGGTGGTCCTCGACGCCGACGCCCGCATCACCCTTTTCAATCCGGCCCTTCTGGCCATGTTCGGCAAAAAGGCCGAGGAGGTGGCCGACAAACCCGCCGCCGAGGCCTTCCCGCAAGCTCTGACCGCCTTGGCCGGGGCCTGTCCGGCCGCGAACCAGGCGACCGCGGCCGAAGTCCGCCTGGCCGACGGCCGCACGGGCAAGGCCGTGGCCACCGGCGTGCGCCTGGCCGGCGAGGAACGCCGCGCCACCATCATCCTGGTGCGCGACATCACCGTGGAGAAAGAGGTGGATCGGATGAAGACCGAGTTCATCTCCACCGTATCCCACGAGTTGCGCACACCCCTGACTTCGGTGCTCGGGTTCGCCAAGATCATCCGGCGCAAGTTCACCGACGTGGTGGCTCCGGCCCTGACCGAAGCCACGCCGAAAACCTGGCGCGGCGCGCAGCAGATCCGGGAAAACCTGGACATCATCGTGGCCGAGGGCCAGCGCCTGACCGAGCTGGTGGACGACGTGCTCGACATCGCCAAGATGGAATCCGGGCGCTGCGAATGGAACATGGCCCCGGTGTCCCTGGCCGAGACGGCGGAGCATGCCGTGCGGGCCGTGGCCGGCCTGGCCACGCGCAAAGGCATCAGCCTCGAAAACAAGCTGCCCGCACACCTGCCCCGCATCCTGGGCGACCGGGACAGGCTGATCCAGGTGTTCGTTAACCTCCTCGGCAACGCCGTGAAATTCACCGAACATGGCGCCATTGTCGTGGAAGGCTCCGTCGACGGCCCCGAAATCCGCGTCGCGGTGCGCGACTCCGGCTCCGGCATCGCGCCGGCGGACCTGGAGCGCATCTTCGAGAAATTCAAGCAGGCCGGCGACACCCTGACCGAAAAGCCCAAGGGCACCGGCCTCGGCCTGCCGATCTGCCGCCAGATCATAGAGCGCCACGGCGGGCGCATCTGGGCCGAAAGCGAACCCGGCCAGGGCAGCGTGTTCCGCTTCACCCTGCCCGTCCTGGCGGAAACCGCCGCAACACCGCCCGAGCCTGTCTGCCAGCCGGCCAAGGCGCCCGGTGACCTCGCGCCGACGGGCACGCGGCACATCCTGGTCGTCGACGACGACACCTCGGTGCGGCGCTACCTGGAAACGCTTTTCACCGACGCCGGCTACATCGTGGCCACGGCCGTCGACGGGACCGAAGCGCTGTCCCTGGCCGCGCGCTGGCAACCCAAGTGCATCACCATGGACATGCGCATGCCGGGCATGAGCGGCAAGGAATGCATCCGCCGCCTGCGCCAGGACCCGGCCACCAGCCATATCCCGGTGGTGGTGGTGTCCGTGGTCTCCAGCCGCGAGCGGGCCGAATCCGGCGCGGACGCGACGCTGGTCAAACCGGTGGACCAGGAAGCGCTTCTCGCCACCGTGCGCGGGCTGCTCGAAGGCCAGGCCCCGGGAAACTCACGCCCCTGCCTCATCCTTTCCCGCAACGGCGGCCGCGAGGTCAGCCGACGGTTCTTCATGTGCCCGGGGGAAACCACGATCCTAGGCCAGGAAGCCGAACTGTGGCGGGCCGTGGAAGGCGGCTTTCAAGGCACGATCTTCCTGCCCGCCTCGCTTGGCCACACCATGGACCTCGAACGCCTGCTCGGCTTCCCCGGCCTGCATGTCATTCTCATTCCTGATTGAGGTGTGGAAGGGTCTGGGGGAAACCCTTTCTGAAGAAAGGGTTTCCCCCAGACCCCCATCCCAAAGACTTTTAGCGGTAACGAATAATCGCTCGTTACCTACTTATATTATTATAAAATTGAGGAAGGGGAGAGCGCGAGAGGGGAGAACCCTTTTTAAAGGGTTTCCCCTCTCGCACTTCCTTTCCTTCAATAAATCATGATTCCACTGACGATGCTCAATTCGTACCGGGTCGAGGCGCAGGCGGCCTGTTGCCTGTTTCCCCGGACGGTGGCGGAGCTGGCCCGGGCGCTTGCTCCCGAGGCGGGGCAGGCCGTGCATGTGCTTGGCCACGGCTGCAACGTGATCCTGTCGCGGCCGAGCTACGACGCCACGCACCGGTTCGTGTGTCTGCGGGAGCTGGAAACGGCCATTGTCTTGGACGGGGAGCGGGTGCGGGCCGGGGCCGGGGCGCGGCTGCGCGACCTGTGCCGGGCGGCGGCCAGGCCGGCCTGTCCGGCCTGGAAAACCTGTGGGACATTCCGGGCAGCGTTGGCGGCGCGGCCTGCATGAACGCCGGGGCCTACGGGACCTCGTTTTACGATGCGGTCACGGCCGTGGAAGCGCTTTTTCCGGAGCGGGAAGGCGTGGCGAGGCTGTCCCGGGAGGATTGCGCCCCCGCCTATCGCGCCACGGCCTTCCAGGGCGGACCGGGCGTGGTCGCGGCCGTGCATCTGCGGCTTTCGCCGGACGATCCGGCCCGGATCACGGCGGCCATGGGACGCATCGGCAAGCTGCGCCGAGGCAAGCTCCCCTACGACCTGCCGAGCGCGGGCAGCGTGTTTCGCCGGCCCGAGGGCGCGCCGCCGGTCGGGGTCATCATGGAGGAGGCCGGGCTCAAAGGATTTGGCATCGGCGGGGCGCGCATCTCCCGCCGCCACGCGGGGTTCATCGTCAATGCCGGCGGCGCGACCGGGGCCGACATCCTGGCCGTCGTCGACGTCATGCGGGCCGCCGCCAGGGAACGCTACGGCGTGGAACTGAGGCTGGAGCAGGTGGTGATCTGAGCGCGCGCTATTGCAGCACCACCCACTTCTCGCCGACCTTGGTGAGCCGCAGCGTCATCTGCTTTGCCCCGCCAACGGACAGGGGACCAATGGTGGCGTCGGAAACGATGGTCACGGTCGCCCTGTAGACCCCGTCCTTGCCCTTTTCCATTTTATCCACCTGGAAGCCCTGGATATGGACGGTCTGGGACAAAAGCCCCATAAAATCGTTGCGGGCCATGGCCTCGCGAAACGCCTGCTCCACTTCGGCGTTGGTCGGCCCCCTGGAACATCCCGCCGCCACGAACAAAAAAAACGCCATGACCAAGGTGACAAGGACTCGCATACTATCCCCCGCTTCCGAGCAGTTGCCACAGTCGCGCTGAAAATGAAAGGAGCCGGGGGAGAACCTTTTTGAAAAAAGGTTCTCCCCCGGACCCCCACTCCAAAAACTTTTAACGGTTACGGAGTGCCCTCGTTACCTATCTCTATTATTATAAAATTGAGGAAAGGGAGAGCGCGAGAGGGGACAACCCTTTTTAAAGGGTTTCCCCTCTCGCACCTTCTTCTCCCCCCTTCCTATTCAAACCATTCGTCGTCTTCGTCGATGGGCGTGAAGCCGCGGCGGATGGTGTTTTCCGTCACCACGCGCGGCTCCATGAATTGCAGCAGGTAATCCGGGCCGCCGGACTTGGAGCCCACGCCCGACATCCTGGAGCCGCCGAAGGGCTGGCGGCCGACCATGGCCCCCACGCAGTTGCGGTTGAGGTAGAGGTTGCCCACGCGGAATTCCCGGCGCGCCTTTTCCAGGTGTCTGGGGCTGCGGGAATAGACGCCGCCAGTCAGGGCGAAGCGGGTGCTTGTGGCCCATTCCAGGGCCTGATCGAAGCTTTCGGCCTTCATGACGGCGAGGATCGGCCCGAAGACCTCTTCCTGGGCCAGCCGATGCTCGGGCCGGATGCCGGCGACCACGACCAGCGGGGCGTAATAGCCCGGTCCCGAGGTCTGCCGCTCCACCAGCACCTGTCCTTCCTCATGGGCGACCTGCAAGTATTCCTGGACTTTTTTCTGCTGGGCCGGATCGACCACCGGGCCCATGGCGTTTTCCGGGTCCTCGGAGGGGCCGATGCGCAGCGAACCGCAGGCCTCGGTCAGGCGCGAGACGAACTTGTCGTAGATGGAATCGACCACGATGACCCGGGAGCAGGCCGAGCACTTCTGTCCCTGGAAGCCGAAGGCCGAATAGACCACGCCCAGGATCGCCTCGTCGAGGTCGGCGTCGTCGTCGATGATGATGGCGTTCTTGCCGCCCATCTCGGCGATGACTTTCTTGCAGTAGGCTTGGCCTGGCTGCACTTTGGCCGCCTTTTCTTGGATGCGAAGCCCGGTTTCCATGGAGCCGGTAAAGGCGATGGTGCTGACTTTCGGGTGTTCGACCAGATGGTCGCCCATGACCGAGCCCCGGCCGGGACAGTAGTTGAAGACGCCGTCCGGGAGCCCGGCTTCCTTGAAGATTTCCGCCATGCCGTAGCCGGTGAGCGACGACAGGCTCGAGGGCTTGTAGACCACCGTGTTGCCGGCCACGATGGCGGCGGCGGTCATGCCCACGGAAATGGCCAGGGGGAAGTTCCAGGGCGCGATAACGGCGGTGACCCCTTTGGGCTCGTAGAAGAGGTGATTTTTCTCGCCGGGCTCCCGGCCCATGCGCTTGGGGCTGCCCAGGCGCACGGCCTCGCGGGCGTAGTATTCCAGGAAGTCGATGGCCTCGCCCACGTCGTTGTAGGCCTGGCCCCACTGCTTGCCGACCTCGAGCACCTGGGTCGCGGACAGGGCCACGATGTCGCGCCGGGCAATGGCGGCGGCCTTCAGGATGATCGCGGCGCGCTCCTTGGCCGACGTGTCGCGCCAGGCCGGAAAGGCGGCCTCGGCGGCGTCTATGGCCGCGTCCACCTCGGCCGTGCCGGCCTGGCAGACGCTCGCCAGGACCTCGCCCGGATCGGCCGGATTGACGGTGGGGATGCGGTCGTCGGTTTCCACGGACTTGCCGCCGATACGAAGCGGCAGCACGCGGCCGGCTTCCCCGCGCACCTGGGCGATGGCCTCGGGAAAGGCCTTGCGCAGCTCGGCCACGGTGAAATCGGCCAGGGGTTCGTTGCGGAAGGCGGTCAGGCCGTCGATGGACGCCTTTTCGGCGGGCTTTGGCGGCGCGGCCGCCAGTTCGCGCTCCAGGGTCAGCTGGGGATTTTCCAGCAGCCGGTCCTCGGCCTCGCCGTCGGCGAAGCTGAGGCGCAAAAACGACTCGTTGGCCGTGTTTTCCAGCAGCCGGCGCACCAGATAGGCCATGCCCGGAAGCAGTTCGCCGTAGGGGCAGTAGAGCCGCACCCGGCCGGCCACCTTGAGCAGGCCCTTGCGCACGGGCTCGGCCATGCCGTAAAGCGCCTGGAATTCATAGCGGTTTTCCGGGATCTGCAACTCCGCCGCCGTCTCCATGACGTTGGAGATGGTGCGGATGTTGTGGGAGGCGCACTGGAAATAGACGAGGTCGCTGTTTTCGAGGATCAGCCGGGCCAGTTTCTCGTGGGCGATGTCGGACTCGGGCTTGCGCGTCCAGACCGGCACCGGCCAGCCCATCTGCTTGGCGATGACCGTCTCGTAGTCCCAGTACGCGCCCTTGACCAGCCGCAGGCCGAAGGGCAGGCCCTCGGCCCGGCCCCAGGCGATGAGGTCCTTGATGTCGTGCTCGGTCTCGCGCATGTAGGCCTGGAGCACGATGGAAAGATAGGGATAATCGCGAAATTCCGACTCGCCGCGCAGGCGTTTGAACAGCTCGATGGTGATGTCCTTGTACTTGAGCTGCTCCATGTCGATGCACATGGCCCCGCCCATGGCCATGATCTTGCGGTAGACCGGCCGCATGCGGGCGAGGATGCCTTCCACCGAGCCCTCGAAATCCATGGGGCTGGCCTGGGAAAAAAGGGCCGACGGCTTGATCGAGGCGTTAACCTTGGGCGCGCTGCCCCAGTCGAGGCCCTCCGTGCCCGCGCCGAACGGCTTCCAGGACTTCTGCTCGGCGGCAATGGCGTCGAGGACTTCCAGGTAGCCGTCGCGGTAGGCGTCGGACTCCAGCTCCGAGACCGTGGCCTCGCCGAGCAGGTCCACGGTGAAGGCGAAGCCGTCCTTGCGGATTTTGCTTAAATTCTTGACCGCTTCCTTGGTCTGCTCGCCCACGATGAACTGGCGGGCCATGCCCTCGATGTTGGAGCGGATGGCCTTGCCCATGAGCTTGGCCGCGACGCCCCCGAACAGGCCGGACTTTTCCGCGCCCCACTTGAGCACGGCCGGAATGTCTCCGGCCTCGCCCCCGGCGAAATATTCCTCGATGTGGCGCGACAGATTTCCGGAAGTGGTCAGGTAGGGCAGGACGTCCACGAACCGGAACAACTGCACCTTGAAGCCTTCGTTCTTCATGGCCCAGTCCATGACCTTGCCGGTCCAGAAGCCCTTGTTGAAAATCGAAGGCGACTCGCCGCGGATGCTGGCGAAAAAGGCCTTGCCGCGCTGGCGGATGGCCTCGTCGAGTTGGGGATTCATTTTTCCTCTCCGGATGCGGGTGGGTTGGCAAGGGGCAGCGCCCCGGTTTCCTTGACGGTTTGCAGCACCACCGTGGTATTGGTGTCGCGCACGGTGGAAAGCCTGCCGATAACCTTGAGCAACTCGGCCAGGGAACGGGTGTCCGGAGCCCGGACCTTGATCAGGTAGGCGGCCGTGCCGGCCACGTAGTGGACTTCCTGGACCCCGGGCACGGCGGCCAGTTGCTGGCCGGTGTCGATGGCGCCCACGGGTTCCTCGGTCTTGACGAAGGTGAACGCCGTCAGGTCCAATTCCACGGCGGAAGGATCGATGCGGGCCTCGTAGCCGACGATGACGCCTTTTCGCTCGAGCTTGCGCACCCGCTCCAGCACCGCCGAGGGAGCCATGGAAACGGCCCGGGCAATATCGGCGTTGGAGGTGCGGGCATTGTCTTGAAGGATCATCAAAATTCGGCGGTCGATTTCGTCGATCATTCTCGTCTTCTCCTGATATGAAGTAAAAAATTCGATTTAACCATGTCTGTCAAGCGGTTTCTTCGGTTTTTCATCCAACGAGGGCCATTACAAGGAGGAAAGGAAAACATGACGCCATTGCGACGGGTTGCGGCCTTTCTGGCCGCAACGATGTTCTGGGCCGGACTGGCCTTTGCCGGCGGGGATTTCTCGCTGACCATCCTGCACACCAACGACATCCACGCCCATCTGGCCTCGTTCGACGCGCTGGGGGCGTTTTGCTCCAAGGAGAAGGATGCGGCCGGCAAATGCCAGGGCGGCACGGCCCGGCTGGCCACGGCCGTCGGCCGGGAGCGCGCCAAGGGAGGCAATACGCTGCTGCTGGACGCCGGCGACCAGTTCCAGGGCACGCTTTTTTTCACCAAGTACAAGGGACAGGCCTGCGCCTTTTTCATGGACCGGCTCGGCTATGACGCCATGGCCGTGGGCAACCATGAATTCGACGACGGCCCGGCCACTCTGGCGAATTTTATTCGGGCGCTCAAGTTCCCGATTCTGGCCGCCAATGTCGACGCCACACGTTCGCCGCAATTGAAGGGACTTATCGCGCCGTACGTCGTTCGGGAGGTGGCCGGCCGCAGGATGGGCATCATCGGCGCCACCCAGCCCAAGGCGGCCCAGATTTCCAGTCCCGGACCGGACATCGCCTTTCCGGCCATCGTGCCGGCCGTCAAAAACGCCGTGGCCGCCTTGCGGGAAAAAGGCGTGGACATCGTGATCCTGCTGTCCCACGCCGGGCTCTCCGGCGACAAGAAGCTCGCGGCCAAGGTGGCCGGGCTCGACGTCATCGTCGGCGGCCACAGCCATGTGCTTTTAGGCAACGGCTACCCCGAGGCCGTGGGACCGTGCCCGCTGGCCATCGACGCCCCGGACGGCGGCAAGACGTACATCGTCACCGCCGGCTACTGGGGCCGCTATCTCGGCGTGTTGCATGTGGATTTCGACGCGGCCGGAAAGGTGACCCGGGCGACGGGCAATCCGGTGCGCCTGGACGCGGCCGTGCCCGAGGAGCCGGCCACCCTGGCCGAGGTCGACCGCTTCGGCAAACCCCTCGAGGCGTTTCGGGCCAAGGTGCTGGGCAAAAGCGACGGCCCGATCGGCGCGGCCATGTGCCGCCAGGAGGAATGCGCAGGCGGCGACCTCATGGCCGAGGCCATGCTCGCCGGAGGGCGCTCGCGCGGGGCCGTGGCCGCGATTTTTAACGGCGGCGGCGTGCGGGCCGGCATGGACGCGGGAGAGATCACCCTGGGCGATCTGCTCACCGCCTACCCCTTCCCCAACACCCTGGTCGTGCTCACCCTGACCGGCGAGGACCTACTCGCCGTGCTGGAACACGGCGTATCGGCCGTGGGGCTCCACGAAGGCAGCGGCCGGTTTCCCCAGGTGGCCGGCATCCGCTTCGCGCTCGACATCACCAAGCCGGCCGGCAAACGCATCAGCGCCGTGTCCGTGGCCGACGCCGTCGAACATTTCGCGCCGCTCGATCCCAAGGCCGCATACCGGCTGGCGATCAGCGACTACATGGCCCGGGGCGGCGACGGCTACAGCATCTTCAAAACAAAGGGCCAGGACGTGGACGGCGACGGCGATCCGCTGGCCGACCTGCTGGCCCGCTACATCACCACCCACTCGCCTCTGTCCCTCAAACCGGACGGCCGTATTGGGCAGTAAGAGGAGGGAGGAGGGATGGAAAGAGGGTGCGAGAGGGGAAACCCTTTAAAAAGGGTTCTCCCCTCTCGCGCTCTCCCCTTCCTAAATTTTCTAACGATACGAGCTTGTCACAGATAACACACCAGTATCGTTAAAAGTCTTTGGAAGGGGGCCCGGGGGGAGAACCTTTCTTCAGAAAGGTTTCCCCCCGGTTCCTATTTACTATCCACACAATTTTTTAGTGATCTCGGCGGTATGGCGGCCCTGGAACCGGGCGGCGTCCAGTTCGTTTTCCGTGGGCATGCGGGAACCGTCGCCGGCGGCGATGGTGGACGCGCCGTAGGGCGTGCCGCCCGTGATCTCGTCCACGCGCATCTGCCCGGCGTAGGCGTAGGGCAGGCCCACCACGATCATGCCCTGGTGGAGCAGCGTCTGGATAAACGACATCAGCGTGGTTTCCTGGCCGCCATGCTGGGTGGCGGTGGAACAGAACACGCCGCCTGGCTTGCCGACCAGCCCCCCGCGCATCCAGATCTGGCCCGTGGCGTCGAGAAACTGGCGCATCTGGCCGCACATATTGCCGAACCGGGTCGGCGTACCGAACATGATGGCGTCGGCCTGCTCCAGCTCCTCCAGGGTGCACACCGGCACGGTGGACAGGGTTTTCTGGGCATCGACGGCGTGCATTTTTTCGATGACCTCGGGCGTCAGGGTTTCCGGCACCCGGCGCAAGGTGGCCGTCACGCCCTCCACCTGATGCACGCCCTCGGCCACGGCCTGGGCCATGGCCGCCACGTGGCCGTACAATGAATAGTAAACGATCAGCACGTTCATACTGCAGTGCTCCGTTTGCGGGTTGATGACGTTCCATTTTCTACGTCGACCGATGGAAAAGGGCAAGGGATCGAAGCGCCCGCCGCGGCCCTTGCCGCCCACCCGGATTTGCCCTAAGGGTCGGGAACCGGGACGCACCGCATTTTGACAAGCCAACAGGCCGCATTCACGGGCTTTTTCAATCACCTTCAGGCCCCGTCCCGGAACACCGGCTCATGCAGACAGCACTGACCTGCCTTCGCGCCGTGGCCGACGCCTACGGCCTGCCCTTCGACGCGGCCGGCGCGGCGGACCGCTTTGGCCTTGGCGATGCCGAACCGGGCACGGACACCCTGCTGGCCATGGCCGCCTCGGTGGGGCTTCGCGCCCGGGCCGCCGCCATGGACGTGGCGGAAATGGCCGCGCTGGCCCGGTTTCCCCTCATCGCCCGGCTGGGCAACGGCAATTCCGTGGTGGTGCTCGGCGTGCGCGAGGCTGAGGACGGACCGCTCGTGCGCGTGGCCGATCCGCTGGCCCGCACGGCCGGCTCCTTCGAGGTCGACGCGGCAAGCTTCGACCGCAGCCACGGCGGCGAGGTGATCCTGGCCGAACCGCGCCTGGGGCAATCCGGGCTTCGCGGGCTGGCCATGATCGCCCGGCACCACGGCCTGGCCCTTTCCCATGACGGGCTGGCCCATACCCATGGGGGCGCCGCCGCCGAGCCCGATCCGGAGAAACTGGCCGCCATCGCGGTCAAGGAAGGGCTCAAGGCCGAACTGCGCCGGCTTTCCCCGGACGAATTTCTCGAACTCGGCGGCGCGTTTCCGCTCCTGGCTGTGCGGCGCGACGGGTCCATGCTGGTGGTGGCCGGCTGCCGGCGCGACGCCTCGGGCGCCCTCATGGACGTGGTCGACCCGACCCGGCTGCCGGTTGCGCGCGAGGCCGTGCCGCTTGGCCGGTTCGCCGAGGACTTCGACGGCCGCGTCATCCTCGTCAAACGCCCCCACAAGCTCACCGACGAGAACCAACCCTTCGGCTTCGGCTGGTTCGTGCCGGAAATCCTACGCCAGCGAAAGGAATTCACCGACGCGGTCATCGCGGCGGTCATGCTCTACATCCTGGCGCTGGCCATGCCGATCTATTTCCAGATCGTCATCGACAAGGTGCTCACCCATCGGGGCATGGCCACGCTCCAGGTCTTGAGCCTCGGGATGCTGGTGGCGTTGGCCTTCGAGGCGGGGTTCACCTACCTGCGGGGCATTTTGGTGCTCCACGCGGCGGCGCGCATCGACGTGCGAGTGGCCTCACGCACGTTCGCCAAACTCACCTCCCTGCCGCTGCGGTTTTTCGGCCAAAGCCGGGTGGGCGTGCTCATCCAGCACATGCAGCAGGCCGACAAGATTCGGGAATTTTTAAGCGGCAAGCTGTTTTTCACCCTGCTCGACGGGCTGGCCCTGTTCGTCTTCATCCCGGTCCTTTTTTTCTACAGCGTGGAGCTCACCTTCCTGGTCCTTGGCCTGAGCATTGCCCTCGGCCTGTTTCTGGCCATTATCATCCCGGTGCTGCGCCGTCGGCTGCTGACACTCTACAAGGCCGAGGGCGAGCGGCAATCGTTTCTGGTGGAGACGATCCGGGGCATGGAAACGGTCAAGGCGCTTTCCCTCGAGCCCACGCGGCGCCGGGGGTTCGAGGACGCGGCGGCCAGGGCCGTGGCCATGCGTTTCACCGTGGGGCGCATCGGCAACGCGGCCACGGCCGGGGTCGGGTTCCTGGAAAAAGTCATGATGCTGTGCATCCCCTGGATCGGCGTCTACCTCGTCTTCGACGGCAGCCTGACGGTCGGGGCGCTCATCGCCTTCCAGATGCTGTCCGGCCGCGTCACCCAGCCGCTGGTGCAGATCGTTTCCCTGCTCCAGGAATACCAGGAAAAGGGGCTGGCCGTGCGGATGCTCGCCGCCATCATGAACGAACCGCCGGAGCGGACCGGCTCGGGCGAGGGCGTGCGGCCGCGTCTGGCCGGCGAGGTGGTCTTCGACGCCGTGACCTTCCGCTACGGCTTCGACGCCGCCACTCCGGCCGCCCTGGCCAATGTCAGCGTGCGCTTCCCGGCCGGGCGCATCATCGGCGTGGCCGGGCGTAGCGGCTCGGGAAAATCGACCCTGGCCCGGCTGATCCAGGGACTTTACGCGCCGAGCGAGGGCGGCATCCGCCTGGACGGCCACGACATGCGCGAGCTCGATCTGGCCCACGCGCGCCGCCAGATCGGGGTGGTGCTCCAAGACAGCTTTCTTTTCACGGGCACGGTGCGCGACAACATCGCCATGGCCAAGTCGTCGGCCAGCATGGACGAGGTGGTCTGGGCGGCGCGGCTTTCCGGGGCCGAGGAATTCATCCGCAAGCTGCCGCGCGGCTACGATACCGAACTCGAGGAAAACGGCACCAACCTGTCCGGCGGCCAGAAGCAGCGGCTGGCCATCGCCCGGGCGCTTTTGACCAACCCGCGCATCCTGATCCTCGACGAGGCGACATCCGCCCTGGACGCGGAATCGGAAGCCATCGTGCAGGACAACATGGCCCGCATCGGCCGCGACCGCACCACCATCGTCATCAGCCACCGGCTGTCGATGCTGGCCGGGGCGGATGCCATCTTGGTGCTCGACGCGGGCAAGGTGGCCGATTATGGAACCCACGGCGAGTTGCTTTCCCGGTGCGCCATCTACCGCGACCTGTGGAACAGCCAGAACCGGCATGTGATGCACATGCCCGCCACCAACTAACACGCCCCCTTTACAAGTTTCTGGGGGGAGGGGCGCGGGGAGGGGACCTCTTTTCAAAGAGGTCCCCTCCCCGCTCTCCTGGAGTAGTATTCATGCCCATTGCCATCATCGGTGGCGGGCTGGCCGGGTGCGAGTGCGCGTTGGCGCTCGCCCGGGCCGGCGTCGCGTCCACGATTTTCGAATGCAAGCCGGCGCATTTCTCTCCGGCCCATGTGAGCCCCGGCCTGGCCGAGCTGGTCTGTTCCAATTCCTTGCGCTCCGACGAGCCGGTCACGGCGGTCGGGCTGCTCAAGGTCGAGATGGCGGCCCTCGGGAGCGCCGTGATCGCCGTGGCCCGCGAGACGGCGGTGCCGGCGGGCAAGGCGCTGGCCGTGGACCGGGAGAACTTCTCGGCGGCCATGACCGCGCGCATCGAAAACGAGCCGCTGGTGACGCTTGTGCGCCGCGAGATCATGAGCCTGTCCGATCCGGCCCTGGCCGGGTTCGAAGCGGTGGTGGTCGCGGCCGGCCCCCTGGCTACGGATCGGCTGGCCACGAGCCTTCACGAGGCCATCGGTGGGGAGAGCCTGTATTTCTACGACGCCATCGCGCCCATCGTGACCACCGAGTCCGTGGACATGGAGCAGGCGTTCTGGCAGTCGCGCTGGCAGGAGGGCGAAGGGGACTACTGCAACTGCCCCCTCGACGAGGCCCAGTACAAGGCGTTCGTGGCCGAGCTTGTGGCCGCGCGCAAGGTGCCGAGCCGCGAGTTCGAAAAGGAGCTGCATTTCGAAGGCTGCCTGCCCATCGAGGCCATGGCCGAGCGCGGCGAGCGCACGCTGGCCTTCGGTCCCATGAAGCCGATCGGGCTGACCGACCCGAAAACGGGCCGGCGGCCCTATGCCGTGGTGCAGTTGCGCCCGGAAAACGTGGCCAAGAGCACGCTGAACCTGGTCGGGTTCCAGACCAAGCTTGTCTACGGCGAGCAGGAACGGATATTCCGCATGATCCCGGCGCTGCATGCGGCCGAATTCACCCGGCTCGGCAGCATCCACCGCAACACCTTCGTCAACGCGCCGCGGGTCTTAAACGACCGGCTGGAGCTGCTCGCCCGGCCGGGGACGTATCTGGCCGGCCAGATCACGGGCGTGGAAGGCTATGTGGAGTCGGCGGCCTGCGGCCTGTGGCTTGGGGTGCAGCTTGGGGCGCGGCTTGGCCGGGGCGTGGAGATTGCCCCGCCGCCGGTGGTGACGGCGCTTGGGGCGCTCCTGGGCCATCTGCGCACGCCGGCCAAGAAATTCCAGCCGAGCAACGTCAATTTCGGGCTCACGCCGCCGCTCGAGGAGCGCATGAAAAAGGCCAACCGGAAGCTGGCCTATCCCCAGCGGGCCGGGGAAGCGTGGGACAACTGGTTCCCGGCCTTGCCCGAATAAGCGTCCCCCCCCCCGCCCCCCCGGTCCCAACGACCTGACGGCTCCCCTCCCACCGGATTTCCCGAGAAGGGAAAAATCTTTCGTCACGCCTTGTCGTCACCCCAGCCAGACGCTATAGATAGACAAAAGCCCGCTTTCCCATCTCGATCCATTTATTTTATTGATGGGAAAACCTTGGAGGTCCGACATGCCGGAAGAAGCTGTCATTGGTTGCGCCAGGCCGACTGGCGGCGTCGTCAACAAAGCAACAGAAGCCGAAACCGTCAAAACACCCGTGGGAGAAACTGCATCACAGGGGGAACATACAATGATCGCTGTTGGAAAATCCGCGCCGGACTTTGCCGCACCGGCTTTTTTCGACGGGGAGTTCGTTACGGTCCATCTCTCGGAATATCTCGGCAAATGGGTCGTTCTTTGCTTCTACCCGGGCGATTTCACTTTCGTCTGAGCGACCGAAATTTCGGCGGTCGCCGAACAACATGCCCAATTCGAAAAACTCGGCGCACAGGTCCTTTCCATGAGCACCGACAGCGTGTTCGTCCACAAGATCTGGGTCGAGCACGAACTGTCGAAAATGGTCACGGCAAAAAAGATTCCCTTCCCCATGCTCGCCGATGCGGCGGGAAACGTCGGCAAAATTTTCGGCGTCTATGACGAGGACGCCGGAGTGGATGTCCGGGGCAGATTCCTCATCGACCCCGATGGCGTCGTGCAGGCCTTCGAGGTGCTCGCCCCGCCTGTCGGCCGGCATGTGAGCGAGTCGTTGCGGCAGATCGAGGCCTTCCAGCTCGTCCGCGAAAGCAAGGGGACCAAGGCGACGCCGTCGGGCTGGTGCCCGGGCAAGCCCGTGCTGCGTCCAGGCCCCGACCTCGTCGGACGCGTCTGGGAAAACTGGAACGTCAAAAACGGCTGCGATTAGGCGATGGCGGGGAAGAGCCAGGGGAAACCTTTCTTGCGGAAAAGCTCTCCCCCCCAGGCCCCGTCCAAAAACTTTTTAACGATAACAACTTGTCACCGTTAAAAGTTCTGAAAAGGAAAAACGCGGGAGGGGGAACATTTTCAAAAAGTGTTCCCCCTCCCGCGTCGGCTTTCCTTAACTTTTGCGCCGCTGCACGGCCAGCCCGACCAAAATCAGCACCAGTCCGACGAGGGTGGACGGCAGGATCTCCTCGCCCACGAAAACGTGGATCAGCACCAGCGATAAAAACGGCGACAGGAAAATGAGGTTGGCCACGCGTGCGGCGTTGGCCGCGCATTTAAGCGCCGTCAGCCAGGTGACGAAGGCCAGCCCCATCTCGAAAACGCCCACGTAGGCCGCGCCGCCAAGCCCGGCCAGCGATCCCGGAAACGGATCGGAAAAGCACAACACCGCCAGAAGCGTCAGCGGCAGGCTGCACAGGAAATTGGCCAGCAGCCCCACCACCGGGTCCCGATCGTCCCTGGTCCCGGCGATCCAATAGAGCGCCCAGATGACCGTGGAGGCGAGCGCCAGGATCACCCCGGACGGGCTGGCGAAACGCATGCCGGCAATGTCGCCGTGGGTGGCGATGACCACCACGCCGCTGTAGCTCACCACCAGCGCCAGCAGATCCCGGCCCCACAGCTTCTGGCCAAGAAGCGGCACGGCCAGAAGCGACAGGGTGATGGCCCAGGTGTAGTTGAGCGGCTGGGCCTCCTGGGCCGGCAGCAGGTCGTAGGCGGCGAAAAGAATCGTGTAGTAGAGAAAGGGGTTGAGCGCCCCCAGGGCGAAGGAACGCCGCCACTGGGCCCGCGAAAGCCGCGCCAGCCCCCCGAGATGCCCCTGGACGGCCAGGGTCGCGGCCAGCACCAGGCAGGAGGACAGGCTGGCGTAAAGCAGCAGTTGCAGCGGGCTCAAGTGCGCCAGGGACAGCTTGAAGGCCGTGGCCACCGTGGACCACATGGCGACCGTGGCCAGGCCGTACCGGGTGGCTTTTTTCTGATCGGGCATGCCTTGTCCTTTGTCCGCGCAGGGTGCGGGTGTCGCGGCCGCGATCGGGATGACGCTTTTTTTTGATGCCAACAGGCTGAAATGAATATTTTTCGAGTGAGCCATAGCAAGGCCGGTCGGGAAAACCAAGGCCTTTCCAACCACTACAGTTGACAATTCCCCCAAAGCCCGTATTTTGAGGTGTTGGCGTTAGCCGGCCTAGAGGTGATGTCCCTGACGACGAGGAGAACGCTGCAAGCCCGTCGCCCCATTTTCCGGACGCTCCCCCCGGCCGCCCCGCCACTTGCCCCGATCTTCCGATCCAGACGCGGCCCGCAGCCCCCGTTTCTCGATTCCATGATCGCCGCCGCGCGACATTCTCGGCGTGGCTACACGTTCTTGCCAAAGGATATCCTTTTGAGCTTCGACTCTTTTTGCCTGCATCCGACACTTTGCGCCAACATCGCCCGCATAGGCTACGAAACCCCGACCCCCATCCAGACCGAAGCCATCCCCCACGTGGCCGCCGGCCGTGACCTCATGGGCCTGGCGCAGACCGGCACCGGCAAGACCGCCGCCTTCCTGCTGCCCATCATCCACCGGCTCATGACCACCAAGCCGGAAAAACGGGGCGTGCGCGCGCTCATCCTCGCCCCCACCCGCGAGCTGGCCGAACAGATCTACCGCGCCGGCGTCGACCTCGGCCGGGGCACCCGCCTTCGCGCCTCCGTCATCTACGGCGGCGTGGGCATGTTTCCCCAGGTCCGCGCCCTGCGCCAGGGCCTGGACCTCGTGGTGGCCTGCCCCGGACGTCTGCTCGACCATATGAACCAGGGCAACGTCCGCTTCGACGCTCTGGAAACCCTCGTCCTCGACGAAGCCGACCACATGTTCGACATGGGCTTTCTGCCCGACTTGCGGCGCATCCTGGCCGCGGTGCCGGAGAAGCGGCAGACCCTGCTCTTTTCGGCCACCATGCCCGCGGCCATCGCCGGGCTGGCCGGCGAGACGCTGACCGACCCGGTCACGGTGCGCATCGGCCACCTGGCCCCGCTCTCCACGGTGGAGCACGCCATCTACCCCGTGTCCTCGGCCCAGAAGACGCCGCTTTTGCTCCATCTGCTCGGCGAGGCCGGCAAGGAATCGGTGATCGTCTTCACCCGCACCAAGCACCGGGCCAAAAACCTGGCCCAGCAGCTGTGCCGGGCCGGACACAAGGCCACCTGCCTGCAGGGGAACCTGTCCCAGCGCCAGCGCCAGATCGCCATGGACGGCTTCCGCCGCGGAACCTTCCAGGTGCTCGTGGCCACGGACATCGCCGCCCGGGGCATCGACGTGTCCCAGGTGTCCCACGTGGTCAACTACGACATCCCGGACACCCCCGAGGCCTATACCCACCGCATCGGCCGCACCGGCCGGGCCGAACGCGACGGCCAGGCCCACACCTTCGTCACCGGCGAGGACATGAGCATGGTGCGCGCCATCGAGCGCCACATGAAAAAGCCCCTGCCCAGACGCTCGGTGGAAGGCTTCGAGCCCGATCCCCAGGAGTTTCGCCGTTCGTCCGCGCCGGCGCGCACGCCCTACCGGGGCCGTCAGGGCGGTTTCGGCGGCGCGTCCCGTTATGCCGGCGCGGGTCCCCGCCGCCAAGGCGACGGGCCCCGCTCCGATCGACGCACTGACGGACGCGGCAACACCGAACGTCCCCGCGACGACCGCCAGCACGCCGCCCGGCCGCGTCAGGGCGCAAGCGGCGACCAGCCTCGTTTCAACTACGACGCGCCGGCCAATGACGCCCCGCGTCAGGGCGACCACCGCCCCCGCCGCCACGTCCAGGCCGACGCCACGGCGGCCTAGGCAGGAGGGTGCCGGTGCCTCCGGCGGCCAGGGGGAAACTTTTTAAAAAAAGTTTTCCCCTGGACCCCCTTCAAAAACTTGTAAGGGGGGTGAGGGGAATTCCTGCGTCCTGTTGGAACAAGAACAGGACGGGAGCATGAATGTCCCCGTCGAGCCGGAAAGGACTTTCGCCATGGCCCGCGTGTCCGTAAAAGGGGAAGTTGTTCCGGAGAGGAAAAGACTTCCGCCAATATGGGCCGCGTGACCTGGGCCGGGGGGAAGGGGAGCGGACGCGAAGGCGTATTCTTCAAATATGCGCCGTGCGCGGCCGCTCCCCTTCCCCCCGGCCGACCAACTCGAAAAAATCTCGAACTGCGTGTGCAACAAGAGAGCAAACGCCGTACCGGTTTCCCGGGGCGGCGTTTTTTCATGTCAATCATGGACATCGGGCGGCGGCTGCGGCACATCCCATGGACCGGGCAAGGCCCGGGGCTATGAGGGGAAGATGCGGGAAAGCCGGCCATGAGCAGCCACAAACAGTATCGCCTGAACCTCGATCGCATCGAGGAGTCGTTGCGCGACGTGATGGCCAACTTCGACGAGGTCAACGAAACGCTGCTCATGCGGCGCGAACCGCTCACCGAGCAACACATCGGCAACCTGCTCGAGGGCTATTCCTACGTGGACTGGCTGCTGGAGGAAGGGCAGGAGCTTTTCTCCCCCAACGGCCTCGACCATATCCTGGAACTCAACCACATCGTCTTGTGCGGCATCGACGACCGGGTGCGCATGGAATACGGCCCGCATTTGCTCGAAACCCGCCGCCGCTTCGCCGAGGGCATCGACGAGATCGCCGACTGGTACGAGCGCAAACGGCACAAGTCCGCCTACAAACGGGCCGCCGGGGTGTACGTGCTCTCGGTCAGCCAGCCCCAGCTTTTCCTCGAAGGCAACCACCGCACCGGGGCCCTGGTCGCCAGTTACATCCTGGTCCAGGAGGGGCTGCCACCCTTCGTGCTGACCCGCGACAACGCCACGGCCTACTTCAACCCCTCCACCCTGATCAAATACCGGCACAAGGAAAAATTCCTGGATCGCCAGTATTACCTGAAGAAATACCGCAAGGAACTCCAGAAATTCTTCGAGGAGACGCTGGACAAGCGCTTCCGCCTGGCCATCCGCCTGGACAAGGACGGGAAGGACTAGCAAAAGACGCTGGGGGGAAAACGTTGTCTTACGAAAAGTTCCCCCCCCAGTCCCCCCATTCCAAGGCTATTAACGATTACAAAGGGTTTCCCCGCCCGCATCGCCTTGCTCCACATGCCCGGCGGCCGGCTTGGCGGCCGCCACTTGCGGCGTCACATCCCGCGCTTCCATGGCGGACCGGAAATCCCGCACCGCCTTGCCCAGGTCGTGACCCACGTTGGCCAGTTTGCCCGGCCCGAAAATGATGAGGACCACGCCGAGGATAAGCAGCAAATGGATGGGTTCGAACAGCCCTGCGAACATGATGACGCCTCCTTTTTTCTTTTCATACCATAAAAGTCTCCTCCCAACCTTTCCCGTCCATGACAATCCGGCAAGCCGGGCGGAGATCATGGCGGCAATAGCCCGGAGCAGCCGTCCGCGTCTGTCGCCTCCCCGACCCGCCATGCCGCGAAACAGACAAATCGCCGCCACGCCGAACCTCTGGCCGAAACCCGCCGCTTGCGGTAGAAAGCCCCCCTATGGACGCGACATCTTCCGCCCCGGTGCTCGAGGTGACCGGGGCACGCAAGCATTTCGGCGAGTTCACGGCCGTTGACGGGGTGAGCTTTTCCGTGGCCCACGGCGAATGCTTCGGCCTGCTCGGGCCAAATGGCGCGGGCAAGACCACCACCATCCGCATGATCTACGGATTCTCGCCCTTAAGCGGCGGGTCCATCCGCGTCTTCGGCCTGGATGTGGCCACGGCCTTTCGCCGCATCCGGGCCCGCCTCGGCGTGTGCCAGCAGGCCAACACCCTGGACCCGGACTTAAGCGTGCTCGAAAACCTGCTCGTTTTCGCCGCCTACTTCCGCATCCCCAAAGGGGAGGCGCTCTCCCGGGCCGAATCGCTGCTGGCCTTTTTCGCCCTGGAAGGAAAAAAGCGCCTCAGTTACGAGGAGCTTTCCGGCGGCATGGCCAGACGGCTCATGCTCGCCCGGGCCATCATCAACAAGCCGGATCTGCTCATCCTCGACGAACCGACCACCGGCCTCGACCCCCAGTCGCGAAACACGCTCTGGGACCGGCTGCTCGACCTCAAGCGCCAGGGGCTCACCATTTTGCTGACCACCCACGCCATGGAGGAGGCCGAGCGCTTCTGCGACAGGCTGTGCATCGTCGACCACGGCCGGGTGACGACCGAGGGCGATCCGCGCGGGCTCATCCTCGCCCATGCCGGCCGGCAGGTACTGGAAGTGGAATCGCCCGGCGAGGATTTTATCGCTGCCATGACCGGCGAGGGCTGGCGCTTCGACCGGTCGGGCCGCCGGCTTTTGGTTTACGGCGAGGACCGGGCCGCCCTGCTCGCCTTGCGCGAGCGTTTTTGCCCGGAGCTGGGCATGTTGCGCCCGGCCACTCTTGAGGACGTGTTTTTGCGCCTGACCGGCAGGGAGCTTCGGGAATGACGGCCGACGCCCGCTTCACAAGCCTTTTTTGGACGGTCTGGCGGCGCAATCTGCTGGTCTATCGCCGCATCTGGGCGATAAACTTCCTGCCGCCGCTGCTGGAGCCGCTTTTTTACCTGCTCGCCTTCGGCGTCGGTTTCGCCGGGCTGGTGACCGACGTGACCTGGCACGGGGAACCCCTGGGCTTCATCCGGTTTTTCGCCCCGGCGCTCATTGCGGCCACGGCCATGTGGCAGGCCTTCATGGAAACGACCTACTCCTCGTTCGTGCGCATGTTCTACCAGAAGACCTACGACGCGCTCCTCGCCACGCCACTGTCCCTGGAGGAGATCATCGTGGCCGAGATCGTCTGGGGCGCGACCCGTTCGGTCATCGCCGCCACGCTCATGCTCGCGGTCGTGGCCGGACTCGGCTACGCCCCGAGCTGGCAGGCCCTGGTCTCCCTGCCCGTCGCCGTCCTCGGCGGCCTGGCCTTCGGGGCCATGGGCATGGCCGTAACCAGCGTCACGGGCTCCATCGACATGTTCAACATTCCGATCTTCCTGGTCATCACGCCCATGTTCCTTTTTTCCGGAACCTTTTTTCCCGTCGACGCCCTGCCCGCCTGGGCCGCCCATATCGCCGCCGTCCTGCCGCTCTATCATTTGGCCGAGCTGGTCCGGGCCGCCTGCCTGGGCCGTCTAAACGCCGCATCCCTGGTCCACGCCCTGGTCCTGGCCGCGTTCTTCCTGGCCTTCCTGCCCCTGGCCCTGGCTGGCATGCGCCGCCGGCTCATTCGGTAATCTCCCGGGCAAAGGCTGCGCCCCTGCCTCAGCGCGTCCGACCGGAAAATGCCGGCCCGGGCATCCCTGGCTTCCGCGCGCCTCTCAATATTCGCGTCGATCATCCGATGGCGCCCCCCTCAAGCAGCTCAAGGAGCTTCAGGCCGCATCCGCTCCCGACGAGGAAAAACAGGCCCGGCAAATGCCGCTCGAAACCCAACTGGTCCAGCTCAAGCTCGAATACGCCAAGGCGAAAAACAAAACGGGCGATGCGGGGTCAGGCGACGACGACGTCGCCGGCGTCTTCAACGCGGCGCTCCAGGCCGTTTCGGCCCGGGCTGGTTGACAAGCGCCCCGGGGGAGCTTACAGCCCAACCAACACGGAAACCCTTTTGAGGAAAAAATGGACGACCCGTACAGTAGTTGTTGCAATAACCATACGGTGTTGCAGATTCTTTTGAGATAACGTCTCCCGCCGACTCGGTCCGCGCCGACGCCTGCCCTCCCGTCCGGGAACAGGTCGCCTCCGCCAGCCCCGCCGGATGGGCGGCGGCAAAGGAGGCGCCCGATGAAAGCATTCTTCATCCGGTCACGTCATATCGCCTCGCGGCCCCGTTACCGCGCCTGTCGTCTCGGGCATGCGCAACTCTTTCCCTGTTCCCGCAGGCTGTGCGCCGTTTCCGGCGGCGCCGCCCAGGAACCTCCCTCATCAAGCCCCCAGCCCTTTGCGTAGGGCCCTGGGCGAATAGCGCCCGCTGACAGATTCCCTCATCCGCGCATCATGTCCGCCGGCCGCGTGCCGCCGGGCATAAAAATGCATGTGTCGCGCCCGTCGCGCACGCGTGCTGCCCATGAGGAGGCTTGCCATGAGCGAAGTCTACATCAGCTCCGTGCTGGGGCGTCCCGTCATCGATCCGACCGGCGCGGCCCTCGGCCGCCTGGACGACCTGCGCCTGGTCCCGGGCGACTCCCTGCCCGTGGTCACCGGGCTTTTCATCCGCGAAGGCCATGAGCGCCGCTTCCTGCCCTGGAGCGCGATCAACCTCTTCACCCCGGTGGTGGTCTCGGCCGACCCGGACGTGGCCGGTCACGCCGACGTCCATCTGGCCGATTCCCCGGACATCCGCCTGCGCCGCGACATCCTCGACCGTCAGATCGTGGACGTCGACGGGGCCAAGGTGGTGCGGGTCAACGACCTGAAACTCGTCACCCGCGGCGCGAACCTGCTTTTGGCCGCCGTGGACGTGGGCCTTCGCGGCATGGCCAGAAGGCTCGGCATGCTGCGCTTCTGGAACCGGCTGGCCGGACTTTTCGGCACGAGCCTGCCCGTACGCGAAATCGACTGGCGCTACGTGGCCCAGCTCGACCCCAATGCCGACCGGCTCACCCTGACCGTGGCCCGTGAGCGCTTAACCGACATGCACCCGGCCGACATCGCCGAGATCCTGGCCCAACTTCCCCACAAGGAGGCCGGGGCCATGCTCGGCGCCCTCGACCCCGAGACCCTGGGCGAGACCATGGGCGAGCTCGACCCCGAACTCGGGGTCAAGGTCATAAGCCAGCTCGACAGCGAGCGGGCCTCGGACATCCTGGAGGAGATGGAGCCCCACGAGGCGGCCGACCTGCTCGGCGACCTGCCCGAGGAAAAGGCCAGGGAACTACTCGGCCTCATGGATGCCGAGGACGCCGAGATGGTCCAGGAGCTCCTGGAGCACGAGGAGGACACGGCCGGCGGCCTCATGAACAACCTCTTCGCCTCCGTGCCCCCGGCCATGACCGCCGAGGAGGCCATAAGCTACGTCCGGCTCGTCGGGGCCGAGGTCGACAACGTCTACTACGTCTACGTCATCCGGGGCGACGAGACCCCGCTTGGCGTGGTCACCCTCAAGCGGCTGCTTCTGGCCCCGCCCAAGACCCCCGTGGCCGAGATCATGACCGTGGGGCTCAAGGCCGTCACGGTCGATGCCACGCCCCATGACGTCATGGAGATCATCGCCAAGTACAACCTGCTCGCCGTGCCCGTGCTCGACGACGCCGGGCACATGGCCGGCATCGTGCCGGCCGACGACGTGCTGGAGATGTTTCTGCCCGAATCCGTGACCCGGAAGCGTTTCGCCGCGCTGTAGGCCGCGGCCCGCCCAAGAGGATTGCATCATGACCGCTTCCGATCTCGTCTCGCCATTCAAAAAACTCTCACGCCGCAACATATTGATGTTTTTGGCTATTCTCGGACCTGGCATCATCACGGCCAACGTGGACAACGACGCCGGCGGCATCACCACCTATTCCCTGGCCGGCGCCCAGTACGGCTACTCGCTTTTGTGGATGCTCATCCCCACCACCATCTCGCTGGTGGTGGTGCAGGAGATGTGCGCCCGCATGGGCGCGGTCACGGGCAAGGGACTGTCCGACCTCATCCGGGAGTCGTTTGGCCTGCGCACCACGTTTTACATCATGATCGCGCTGTTTCTGACCAACCTCGGCAACACCATCTCGGAATTCGCCGGCATCGCCGCCGGCATGGAGATTTTCGGCGTCTCCAAGTTCATTTCCGTGCCCATCGCCGCGGTCCTGGTCTGGCTGCTCATCGTCAAGGGCTCATACCGCATCGTGGAGCGCGTCTTTCTGGTCGCCTGCGTGATCTACCTGGCCTATCCCCTGGCGGCGCTTTCCGCCGACGTGCCCTGGCTCGAGGTGGCCAAGGCGTCGGTGACGCCGAGCTTTCGGGCCGACGGCGGCTACGTGGCCATGATGATCGGCCTGGTCGGCACGACCATCGCCCCCTGGATGCAGTTCTACCAGCAGGCGGCCGTGGTGGAAAAAGGGATCACCGCCGAGAAATACGGCTACACGCGCCTGGACGTCATTTTCGGCTGCCTGTTCGCCGTGGCCGTGGCCCTTTTCATCATGGTGTCCTGCGCCGCCTCGATCTTCGGCCAGGGGCTGCCCATCGAGACCGCCGCCGACGCGGCCAAGGCCCTGGAGCCGCTGGTCGGCAAGTACGCCTCGGGACTCTTCGCGGTGGGGCTCATCAACGCCTCGCTTTTCGCCGCCGGCGTCCTGCCGCTGTCCACGGCCTACTACATCTGCGAGGCCATGGGCTGGGAACTCGGCATCGACAAGGACTTCCGCAAGGCGCCGCAGTTCTTCTGGCTTTTCACCATCAGCATCGTGATCGGGGCGCTCACCATCCTCCTCCCGGGCATGCCGCTTCTGGCCGTGATGTACGTCTCGCAGGTCATAAACGGCGTGGTGCTGCCCTTCGTGCTCATCCTGATGCTGCTCCTGATCAACGACAAGCGGCTGATGGGGAAATTCGTCAACGGCCCGGTCTTCAACACCGTGGCCTGGGTGACGGTGGCCGGGCTCATCGGGCTCACGGCCCTGATGACCCTGGACACCATCGTCCCCGGGGCCATCGCCTCCATGGTGAAACTCGTGACAGGGTAGAGAGGAACTGGGGGGAACCCTTTCTGTAGAAAGGGTTCCCCCCAGTTCCTCTCTACCCTGTCACGAGTTTCACCATGG
>NZ_JBLODY010000042.1:0-34795 GCF_047785625.1 Solidesulfovibrio sp. C21 | reverse complement strand
CCATGTTGGTCTCCTCGCCTCGTTTGTGCCCTTGGAGCACGTTCACTGGCACTATCAGCCAGTTTGAGGGTCGAGGCCAACATGGTATTTGGAAAGGGGGCCCGGGGGGATAACCTTTCTCCAGAAAGGTTTCCCCCCGGTCTCTCTCTTCTCCTTACCCTTTGACCGGATCCTTGTAGATCGCGCCCTGGGCGGCGGATTTGACCTGGGCGGCGTAGCGGCGAAGCAGCGGCGAGGTGATTTCCTTTTGCGGCCGTTTCCAGGCGGCGCGGCGTTTTTCCAGCTCGGCCGCGTCGACCTTGAGTTCGAGCTTGCGGCCCGGGATATCGATTTCCACGGTGTCGCCCTCATGGACCAGGGCGATGGGGCCGCCGTCGGCCGCCTCGGGTGAAACGTGGCCGATGGCCGCGCCGCGCGTGCCACCGCTGAAGCGGCCGTCGGTAATAAGCGCCACGGACGCGCCGAGGCCCATGCCCATGATGTTGGAGGTGGGGGAGAGCATCTCGCGCATGCCCGGGCCGCCCTGCGGACCTTCGTAGCGGATGACCACCACGTCGCCGGCATTGATCTTGTCGCCGAGGATGGCTTCGTTGGCCGCCTCCTCGCTATCGAAGACCCGGGCCGGGCCGGTGTGGCGCATCATTTCCGGGGCCACGGCCGACTGTTTGACCACGGCGCCGTCCGGAGCCAGGGAGCCGCGCAGGATGGCGATGCCGCCCTCGTTGGCGTAGGGCGCGTCGGCCCGGATGACGTCCGGATTTTTGATCCGCGCCTTGAGGTCATGCAGGTTCTCGCCAAGGGTCTTGCCCGTGGCGGTCATGACGTCGAGGTTGAGCAGCCCCTTGGCGGCAAGGGCGCTCATGACGGCCGGAATGCCGCCCGCGGCCTCGAGGTCGCTCAAGTAGTGGTGGCCGGCCGGGGAGAGCTTGCAGAGGTTCGGCGTCTTGCGCGAAATCTTGTCGAAGATGTCGAGGGTCAGTGGCAGGCCCGCCTCGGCGAAGACCGCTGGCAAATGCAGCACGGTATTGGTGGAGCAGCCGAGCGCCATGTCCATGGTCACGGCGTTTTCGATGCTCTTTTCGGTCACGATGTCGCGCGGACGGATGTTTTTGGCCAAGAGATCCATGACGCGCATGCCGGCGGTCTTGGCCAGCCTCACCCGTTTGGCGGTCACGGCCGGGATGGTGCCGTTGCCGGGAAGCCCGAGCCCCACCGACTCCGACAGGCAGTTCATGGAATTGGCCGTGAACATGCCCGAGCAGGAGCCGCAGCCGGGGCAGGCGTTTTGTTCCAGCTCGTCGAGTTTTTCCGCGTCGATGGCCCCGCGCTTGAACTTGCCCACGGCCTCGAACACGTCGATGAGGTCGCAGGAGCCGTCCGGCGTGGAACCGGCCATCATGGGGCCGCCGCTGACGATGATCGCCGGGATGTTGAGGCGCAGCATGGCCATGAGCATGCCCGGCACGACCTTGTCGCAGTTGGGGATCATGACCAGGGCGTCGAAGGGGTGGGCCATGGCCATGATTTCGATAGAATCGGCTATGATCTCGCGGCTGACCAGGGAAAAGTGCATGCCGTCGTGGTTCATGGCCAGCCCATCGCACACGCCGATGACCGGGAAGGCCATGGGCGTGCCGCCGGCAAGGCGTACGCCGGCCTTGACCGCGTCGGCAATGGTGTTCAGGTGGATATGGCCGGGTACGACCTCGTTGGCCGAATTGACGACGCCGATAAGCGGACGCTCCATCTCTTCCCGGGTGAGCCCCAGGGCGTAGAGCAGGGAACGGTGGGGAGCTTTTTCCAATCCTGATTTGAATTGCGAGCTGCGCATGGCGGTATCCTTGGTCCTTGAACGGTGTTGGCCGACCGGAAGCGACCGGCGGCGGGAGTTTCCCACAGGACGGGACGGGCTGGCAAGGGCGCGGCTTGCAGGAAATGCGCACTTCACGCACCATAGGGCGCATCGGAGGGAGCGTGCGCATCCTGAACCTGCACCATACCGCCTTTGTCCCGGTCTTTCGCGCCATGGGCCACGAGGTGCTCTCGCTCGGCACCACGGTCGAGTGCGACGTGCGGCTCACCGAGGCGCTTTCCCGAAACAGGCTTGGGGAACTGCTTGCCGACCGCTTTCCCGATCCCGACTGCGTGTTCTGGTTCGATTCCTGCGAAGTGCCCTGGGTCTTCGGTTTGGAGACTTTGCCCACGCTCACCATCGGCTATTCCGTGGACCAGTACATGCACCCCTGGCATGTGCCGTACAGCGCGGCCTTTGACGCCTTTTTCGTGGCGCAAAAGGATTTTCTGCCGCTTTTTACCGACTGCCCGACGGACCGCCCCGCCTTCTGGTCGCCGCTTTTCTGCAATCCCCGCCGCGACAGGGATGCGCAGCAGGAACGCGATATTCCCGTGTCCTTCGTCGGCACCCTGGACGGCCGGGTCAATCCCACGCGGCGCGCCTTTCTCGACGCCTTTCGGCAGCGCGCGCCGCTTTTCGCCACTTCCGGCAGCTATGTGCCGGTCTTTCAACGTAGCCGCATCGTGCTGAATCAAAGCGCGGCCGGGGAGCTCAATTTCCGGATTTTCGAGGCCATGGCCTGCGGCGCGGCCGTTTTGACCGAGGAGACCGGCAACGGCCTGCATGACCTTTTTACGCCAGGGGAGAACATCCTGACCTACAAGCGCGGCGACCCGGCCGATGCCGCCCGCGTGGCGCTTGAGGCCCTGGCCGATCCGCACTGCGACGACCTTGCCGCTGCCGGCAGGCGTTCGGTGCTCGCCCATCACACCATCACCCAGCGGGCCAAGACCATCCTCGACACGGCCAAAAGCCTCATCGCTTCCCGCGCCCCGGCCAAACGGCTGGCCCAACTCCCCACGACAACCATTGAAGTACGCAAGGCCTACGCCATGCTGGCCGTGGACGAGCTTCTGCCGCTCCCTGACGAACAACGATTATTTTTTTTGAAGATGGCGAATGGTTCCGGGGGGAAACCTTTCTGAAGAAAGGTTTCCCCCCGGGCCCCCTTTCCAAAGACTTCTAAGGGTTACAGCTTATTATCGCTAGAAGGCCCATAACCGTTAGAAGTTTTTGGGAGGGGAGAGCGCGAGAGGGGGACCCTTTTTTTAAAAAGGGTCCCCCTCTCGCACATTCTTTTCCTCTTCTCTCTTCTCATCTCTATCTCTTCGCTTCATACGGGCGCGCGTAGGGGTCAGGGGTTTTGTCGCCCGTGCGGAGGGACTTTTTCCACCCCATCTCGGCGATGCGCAGATAGAGCCAGCCGGGCATGGGGCAGGGCACCTGGATATTGGGGCTGGACAGATCGCTTTCGGTTGCCTGACCGACCAGAAGCGCCGCTTTTTTCTCCAGGGCCCACCGGACGCGACGTCCCATGAAACCGAATTTCTCCAACTCCCGGCCCGTATAGAATCCGCCACCGCCGACGGACACCCCGCCAAGCCAGGCGAAACCCAGTTGCGACGCCGCCAGACGGCAGCCCTCCAAGGCGGCGTCGTTGTTGCGCGCTTCGGGAAAGCCGCAATTGGCGATGGCCACAAAGCCGGTTTGCCGGGTGGTGGCGGTTCCGGGGCCAAGCGCGGCCAGATGGCTGAGGACAGCCGTCACATGGCCCGGCAGAAAATCGCCGTAGAGCGGGAAGGCGAGGGCAACGCCGTCCGCCTGTTCCACCAGCGTGACGAGCCGATCGAAAACCTCCGCCTTCCCGGCGGCCTCCAAGAGGCTCACGGTTTCCGTGCGCGCGCCTCGGGCGGACAGGCATTTCGCCAGATAGTTGCCCAGGATTCCGGACACACTGCCGGTGCGTTTCGGCGAGCCGTTGCAGATGACGATTGTGGGCGGCGTGGTGGGAGCAGGGCGTTGGCCGAAGGAAAACGCCTGTTTGAGCTTCGCGCGCCAGATTTCCGGCGTGTCCGTGGCCTGGACCACGCAGGCCGCCCGGCGTTGCGCGCCCATATTGGCCGCGTTGCGATCGATGAGGGCGCGAAACAGCTGTTCCTGCGCGGCATCATGCTGCGGCAGCAAGCCAAGGCCCATGATATCGGGATTGCGGCCGTAGCGCAGGGGATGTCGGGTACGGCCCGCGACCTTATGAAAAAACGGCAGCAGGGCAGGGAGCACGCAACGCTCGAGGACCATCTTCATCTGTCCGGACAACCCGCCAAAGACAACAGGCGAGGCGAAGACGACCGCATCGGACGCGACCAACCGGCCGACAAGCTCCCGGCACGGGTCGTCTATCAGGCACCGGCCGGGTGTTTTCATCCAGCAACCGAAGCAGCCTTTGCACGGCGACACGCAAAGACGTTCCACATCGACCACATCCAGGACATAGCCGGCCTCTTGGGCCGTTTCCCGCACCAGGCCGCGAAACACGTCTTTTGCCGGCCAATCCTGCCCGAGCCCGTCAAAAAACAAACAAATTTTTGCCATACCGCTTCCTCCCGGAGTGGATTCATGTTGGCAATGGCAACATCCGTGTATCTTCCCATGTGGACATCGTCAACATTGTTTGCTTCAATACCCGGCAAGGAACACGACAACCCATGCATGATGACGCCTATCACCACGGCAATCTACGGAAGGCTTTGCTCGATGCCGGCGAACGGCTGCTGGAGCGGGACGGAGGAGGGGGCATGAGCCTGCGGGACCTGGCCCGCACGGCCGGCGTGAGCCATACCGCGCCGTATCGGCACTTCGCCTCCAAGTCCGACCTGCTGGCCGCTTTGGCGGCGCGCGGCTTCGACCGGCTGCATGAGAAGCTGGACCGTATCGCGGCCGATACGCATATGGACGCCGGGGAGCAATTCCTGGCGTCTTGCAAATGCTACATCGACCTCGGCGTTTCCCGGCCGGCCATGTACCGGCTTATGTTTGGTGATGCCGCCCGGCCGGAGCACATGAATCCGGAATTGCGGGAAGCGGGGAAGGGGGCGTACGACGCGCTGATCGGGTCCCTGACCCGGGGCCAGGAAGCGGGATTTTTCCGACAGGGACCGCCCCATGTCCTGGCCGTGACCGTATGGTCCCTGGTGCATGGTCTGACGGATTTGGCCATCGCGGGGCATCTGCCGTCAGGATGCGGCCTTGTCCCGGATGGCGACGAAATCAGCGACGCGGCCTGTGCCTTGCTGCTCAGCGGTCTTTTGCCTGCCGGCGGTCAACCTTGACCGACACGCGCTCCACCACCTTGCGGTAATAGTCCGCGTCCTGTTCAAGATTGACCGGCCGGCGGCGGCGCGCATTGACCTTCATGACGAGGTAATTGAGCTTTTGCATCTGCCGGTAGCGTTCCTGCTCGTCGGTCGCGGCGGCAATGCGCTCCTCGGCAATGATGCTCACGGCAAAAAGCATGGCCCTACCTCATTGCTGTTGCATGAATTTCTGGATGCGCGGCAGACCGTCATCGAGCCAGGTCACGACCTTGGGCACAACGCGCCCCAGGGCATCGGAGGCGGCCTTGGCCACGGCATCGCCGCTGAAATTGTCCAGCGGCGCATAGGCGTTGAAGTCCCCGCTGGAAATACGCGTCCCCAGATTCCGGGACCACAGGTCAAGGTGGAGCGACACCACAAACCGGCCGCCCTCGGTCTCGTCCACGTTGAACGCGGTAAGCTGGCCGGTCAGGACCGCGTCATGGGTCACGCGCGGCTGGTAATCGACCGGGGTGAGGCTCGCGGACTGGCATTCGATGCCGTGGCGCAAGGCCTGTCCCACCAGGTCCTGGGGCGCGCCTTCCCAGTAGTACTGGAGGCTCGCGGTCAGCACATTGTCATGGGCGGTCAGGACTGCGGTGCGATCCAGGTTCTCCAGGGCCTTGAGCGGCTTGATCCCGAGCGGCAGGCGCTGCTGGGCATTGGCGGAGCCGGGGCAGGGGGCCTGGCCCAAATCCACCCGCAGGAATTGCTGGGGCGGCGGCGGCTTGCCGAAACAACCGGCAAGGCTCGCGGCCAGGATCAGGCTGAAAACAATCCAAACGGCAACAGGGGAAAAACGCTTCATATCATCTGCCCGCTGGCGGCCGGATAAGCTCCCAGGGCCGCTCGCGCAGCCGGCCCATGAGGTCTTTGACTTCCCGGCTCGTCCGGTTGAGGTTTTTGAGAATATCTTCCAACTGTTCCTGGTCGTAATTGAAGCCCTGGCGCACATCGGTCACAAGGCCGCCGATGCCGTCGGTCTTGCGCTGGATATTGACGAGCGTCCTGACCAGTTCCCTTTCCACCGAAGACACGGCCTTGTCCATGCGCTTAAGCGATGCGTCCAGGGTATCGGCCGCCTTGCCGCCCTTGGTCGAGAGCTTGTCCCAATTGGTGCGGAAATCGTTGGCCGCCCGGCGCAGATCCTCCACCAGTTTGGGCGTGTTTTCCAGGGCCCGGCGCAGGGATTCGGTGTTCTCCTTGCTGAAAAGCTTGTCGATGTTGTCGGCGATGTCGTTTATTTTCGGCCGGATGTCATCGAGCAGATCGCCCGCCTTGGCCGCCAGTTCCTGCATATCCATGGTGGGTATGGATGGGATCGTTTGGCCGGGCTCCAAACGCGCGCCAGGTTCGCCGCGCAGGTCGAGCAGGACATAATAATCCCCCACCAGCCCCTTTTGGGCAATGCGGGCCACGGTTCCGGAAAACAGCGGAAACCCTTGTTTGATGTCGACCTTCACGGCGATGTAGTGCGGATCGCCGGGGTCGAGGTCTATGGACGCCACCCGGCCGATGTCCAGGCCCGCGTATTTGACGGTCCGCCCGGGGCTCAAATCCTTCACCGAAGTGAACCGGATCAGGTAATGGTCGTATTTGACCCAGAACCAGTTACCGCCGAGCACCACCATGAACGCGCCCAGGATGCAAAGGCCAAGCAGCAGCGTCCCGTAGGCCTTGAAGTACTCCGAGCGACTCGCCTTGGCTGACAGCATCAATCCCCCTCGGATGCGGCGCACGGTACCGCCATGGCATGTCGGCGCGCCACGAGATCGGCCCATGGTTCTTCCAGAATGCGGCTTTCCCGGGACGGCAACCGACGCAGAAACTGCCCGATGAACGGGTCGTCGCAGGCCGCCAGATCGGGCAGGGACCCCTGAAACAGCATCCGGCCGGAACCCAGCACCACCACATGGTCGGCAATGGCGTACAGGCTTTCCAGGTCATGGGTCACGACCACGATGGTCATGTCGAACGTGGCCTTGAGCTCGAGAATGAGTTGGTCCATGTCCGCGGCCGTGATGGGGTCCAGACCCGATGTCGGTTCGTCGCACAAAAGCACGGCCGGATCGAGGGCCATGGCCCGGGCCAGCCCGGCCCGCTTGCGCATGCCCCCGGAAAGTTCGCTCGGGAAATAGTTCATGAAGTCGCCAAGGCCCACCAGACGCAGCTTGAGTCCGACCACTTCCTCGATAAGCGAATTGGACAACTCGGTGTGTTCGCGCAGGGGCAGGGCGATGTTCTCGCCCAGGCGCAACGAGCCCAGGAGCGCCCCGTCCTGAAAGAGCACTCCCATGTGCCGGCGCATGGCCAGCCGCTCGCCGGCGTCCATGGCCGCCATGTCGCGGCTGCCGAGGACGATGCGTCCCGATTTTATGGGGACCAGCCCGATGATGTTGCGCAACAGCGTGGATTTGCCGCAGCCCGAGCCGCCGAGGATCACGCTGATTTTCCCGCCGGGGAGTGTGGTTTCCACCCCGGAGAGCACCACCCGCTCGCCGTATCCGACGCAGACGTCCTGCAAACCGATATCCGGCGATTCCAGGCGACCCGCCACGCAACACTCCTTTTTCAGCGGAAGATATAATTGAGGGCCGTAAAAAACAAATCCAAAAGAATCATGAGAAAGATGGATTGTACCACCGCCCGGGTCGTGCGCCGCCCGACGTCGGCCGCGCCCTCCCGGGCCAAAAAGCCCTGCCAACAGGAGACGATAGTGATCGTTACGCCAAAGCCGGCGCTTTTGACCAGCCCCGAGAGCAGGTCGCGCATGGTCAGAAACCCGGCGGTCTGGAGAAAATAGGCCTTGCCGGAAAGTCCCAGGGCCAGGGCGGAAAAAATGCCGCCGGCGGAGACGCCCACGCAGTCGCCCCATAAGGTGAGCAGGGGGGCCATGACGCACATGGCCGCGAATTTCGGCCAGACCAGAAACCGGACCGGGTCCACCCCCATGACCTCCAGGGCGTCGATCTCCTCGGAAATGCGCATGGTGGCGATTTCGGCGGTAAAGGCCGCGCCGGCCCGGCCGGCCAGGATGAGGCAGGTGAGAAGCGGCCCGAGTTCTGTGATGATGGAATAGCCGACCAGATTGGCCACGTAGCTCAGGGCCCCGACCTTTTCCAGCTGGGTGGCCGATTGCAGGGCCAGGATGATGCCGACGCAGGCGGAGATGATGCTGATGATCGGCAGCGAATCCGCACCGATCCAGGCCATGTGCGACCAAGTCCGCGAGCGCAGATACGTCTTGGTGCGCCGTAGCGGGTTTATCGTCCCCCTGGCGCAACGTATAAGCCCCGAAACCAACCAGACAAGTGTGGCCGCGTCCCCCTGCGCCATGGCGTATTGTCTCCCGATTGGGGAGGATGCGAGAGGGGAAACCCTTTTGCAAAGGGTTCTCCCCTCTCGCGCTCTCCCTTTCCTAAATTTTTTATTTTGTAGACGGGAGAGAGTGAACCCTTTTTGAAAGTCTTTGGAAAGGGGGTCCGGGGGGAAACTTTTCTTCAGAAAAGTTTCCCCCCGGTTCTTCCTCTTGCCGGTCTAGTCGGTCAGGCCGAACAGATCGGACAGTTGCGTCAGGTTGAAGAGCTTGCGGACCTGGGGCGAAATCGACCGAATAGCCACAGATCGCCCCGTTTCCGCCAGTTGCTTGCGCAGTTCGAGCAGCAGGGCCAGACCGGAACTGTCGATGTAGGTCAGGTCCGCCAAGTCCAGCTCGATGTCTTTCCCCGTCTTGCCGACAAGTTCCAGCAGGCGCTCCCTGACCGTGGGCGTAACCGAAAAATCGATTTCACCCGAAAATACGATCACCCCGGGCCCGTCCCCGGTTGTCAGCCGCCAAAGGGCTTCCTTGCGTGCGTCGTGGTCGTCCAAACCGCCTCCCGCCGTCCCTGCGTTTGCAATACCAAGCCCGGCCATACGAGCTCCCCGGGCCGAACCGCCAATGCCGCCTCACCTTGCGTTTATTCGCCGCCCTCGGCGGTGAGCGTCTCGGCCAAACCAAAACGTTCGAGGAGCCCGGCCAGTTCGCGGCGTGAGCTGTAGTGAAAGGTGATTTTGCCGTGATCGACCGAACCCGCCGCCTTGACCATGACGCCGGCCCGCTCCGTGAGCGGACCTTCGATATCCCTGAGCACCTGCTCCAGAACGGTTTTCCTGGCCGGACGCGCTGTTTTCTCCCGAACGGACCTAGTGCCGCTTTCAGGGAGCTTCCCATGAATCTTGGCGTAGCCGGCCGCGTCCTCGGCCTCGCGCACACTGCATCCCGTCTCCACGATACGCCGCCACAAGGCCTCGCAGAGGGCCGGGTCCGGCAGCGACAACAGCGCCCGGGCATGGCCGGCGGTCAGCACGCCCTTGGCCAAATCCTCCTGGATGGGCGCGGGCAGTTGCAGCAGGCGCAGGGCGTTGGCCACGGCAGGACGGCTTTTGCCCACTTTTTTGGCCAGGGCGTCCTGGCTCATGCCGAACCGGGTCAGGAGCAGATGCAGGCCGTTGGCCTCTTCCATGGGATTGAGGTCTTCGCGCTGGAGGTTTTCCACCATGGCCAGGGCCAGGCTTTGTTCGTCGTCCACTTCCCGCACGAGGACCGGGATTTCGGTCAGGCCGGCCAATCGGGCGGCCCGCCAGCGGCGTTCGCCGGCCACGATTTCATGGGTCGCGCCCGCGGCATCGGCCACCGGACGCACCAGCACGGGTTGCAACAATCCCTGTTCCCGGATCGAGGCCGCCAGATCGGTCAGGGCATCCTGGTCGAACGCCCGGCGCGGCTGCTCCGGGTTGGGGCGGATGGCTTCCAGGGCCAGGGTCTGCACATCTCCCCCGGCCTTGTCGTCCCGATAGCCGCCAAGCAGGGCTTCGAGTCCCCTGCCAAGTCCTTTCTGGGCCTGCGCCATGCCATATTCCTTCTTGCAACGTTTGCGAGCGCACCGTATCCGTGATCGGACTTGACGCGCGATGCGGGAACGTTACCTTCTTTTCATGTCTTTTGAAATGGCCGTCTCGTGACGCAATCGCGCCAATTCCTAAAAACCGTTTAAGGAGTCCTTCGTGCCACCCATCTCATCCCATTTCCTGGAACTCTACGATGCCGCCGGCGCCTTGCGCAGTGTGCGGTTAAGCCCCGAACTGTGGGAAGCCGTCAAGGACAACCTGCTCCCCGTCATCGAAAAAGCGCTGTATGTCCTGGACCCGTCCTGCCGCCCGGAGCCGGAGGAACGTCCCGAGCCCATCAAGGACTGGGAGAACCTGCTGGCCTATTGGGATTTCACCTATGAGCCGAGCTATGACGTGGCCTGCGCCCATTGTGGCGCCTCCACCGAGGACTGGCGCCAGGACGACCCGCGCAAGTTCCGCTTGCGCACGGCCAACCTCGGGGGACTGGTAACCTTCCAGTGCCAGTCCTGCAAGTCCCTGGTGCTCAAAAAGCATTTCAAGAAGCATCTCACCGTGGAATGCCAGCCCTTCGTGGAACACAAATAACCTGTGCACAGCCCAAAAAAGGCCGCTTCCGAAAGGAGGCGGCCTTTTTTGTTTCACGTGAAACGCCGTTTTTCCGGCGGCGTCGTGAAAAGAAACTGCGTTCGATTATCCGAATGATGTCCTGAGCGCGATGGGCGACAAAAGAGGCCTCAGGCCGGCAGCCGCCGGACGACTTCCTGGGCCAGGGACAGATAAGCCGAGGCGCCGCGGGATTTGACGTCGTGGGTCAGGACCGGCTTGCCGTAACTGGGCGCTTCGGACAGACGGATATTACGCGGAATGAGGGTCTGGAAATACAGCTTGGGAAAGCATTTCCAGATCTCGCGCTTGACATGGCGGTTGAGTTTGTTGCGGCCGTCATACATGGTCAGGGCGACGCCCAGAAGCGTCAGACGGTTATTGAAGCGTTTGCGCACATGGTCAAACGTGCGCAGCAACTGGGCGATGCCTTCCAGGGCATAGTACTCGCATTGCAGCGGCACCAGAAGCTCGCTGGCCGCGCAAAGGGCGTTGAGGGTCACCAGACCCAGGGAGGGCGGACAATCGAGCAGGATGTACTCATAGTCATCCTGCACACCGTCGATCAATGCCCGGAGGAAATATTCCCGCCGCGGTTTGTCCACCAGTTCGATTTCAGCAGCCACAAGATCAGGACCGGAAGGAAGCACGCTCAGAAAGGGGAGTTCCGTGCCGACAATGGCTGCCTTGGCCCGGGCCGGTTCATACAAAACCGTGTACAGATTTTCGGAAACCTGGTCGGAATAGACGGAAAGGCCGCTGCCGGCATTGGCCTGCGGATCACAATCGATCAGCAGGGTTTTTTTTTCCATGACGGCCAGGGAAGCGGAAAGATTGACCGCCGTCGTGGTCTTGCCGACGCCGCCCTTTTGATTGGCAATAACGATGACCCGCGCCATAAGCCCTCCTTGATCCCCTATGATCAGCCAGGACGCAACGCGCCGCGGCGCAGACATGTTTCACGTGAAACAGTGGAAAAGGCTTAATCGCGGAACATGCGATGGCAATACGATTGCGCGTCATCCAGGGACTCGACGAGCATGACGCATCCTTCCACGTCGCCCTTTTTGACGGCATTGAGCAGCTGTCCGGCAAGATGGGAAAAATCCTCGGCCTCGTCCATCCACGTTTCACCGGCCTGCTGGTGCAGGCGTTGGGCTAAACGGAAAAAACGATTCACATCCGCTTCTTCAGGAAGATTGGCTTCCGCGACCTGGCTTTGGATTTTCGTAAAAACCGTTTCAAGATCACGTTTCGTGGTCTGGAATTCCATTACCTGGTTCCGTCCTTGAGGCAGTTTGAACGTTGGTAACAGCTTCGATTAGTGTACCTTATCCATCCTGTCAATATCAAGCCCGGTAATATTGCCGGTACCACTCAATAAACCGGGCAATGCCGGTTTCAATGGGCGTCGACGGCTTGAATCCCACGTCACGAATCAGATCGTCAACATTGGCATACGTTGCCGGAACGTCGCCAGGCTGCAACGGCAACATCTCCTTCATTGCTTTTTTGCCCAAAGCATCTTCAATAGTCTCGATAAAATGCATAAGGGTAACACTATTGTTGTTGCCAATGTTATACAGCCGATACGGTGCTATACTGCTGCCGGGATCGGGTGATGCGGGATTCCAGGTTGGATTGGGTGTGGGGGTATTTTGCGTCACCCGGACAACCCCTTCCACTATATCGTCGATGTACGTAAAATCACGCTCCATACGCCCGTGATTGAAGACCTGAATGGGCTTGTCTTCAAGAATGGCTTTTGTAAATAAAAACAAAGCCATATCCGGACGACCCCAGGGACCGTACACTGTAAAAAACCGCAATCCGGTACACGGAAGGCCATACAGATAACTGTAGGAATGGGCCATCAACTCGTTGGATTTCTTTGACGCGGCATACAGGCTGATGGGGTGGTCCACATTGTCGTGGACGGAAAAAGGCATGGTCGTATTGAGACCGTACACGGAGCTGGAAGAAGCAAAGACGAAATGGTCGACCTTGTTCTGACGGCAATTTTCCAGAATGTTGAAATAGCCGAGCAGATTGGTTTGAACATAGTCCTCGGGATGCGTCAGGCTGTGACGTACGCCTGCCTGGGCGGCCAGGTTGACAACATGGCTGAATTTGCCATCGGCAAAAAGGCTGTCCATAGCCTGCCGATCGGCCATATCGGCTTTGACGAATCGGAACTGCTTCTCGGCAGCGAGAATATCGATCCGATCCTGTTTGAGGGCAACGGAATAGTAGGGACTCATGTTGTCCAGACCGGTCACGGTATGACCCATGGACAGAAATCGACGGCATAAATGGAAGCCGATAAATCCGGCAGCGCCGGTGACAAGAATGTTCATGGCTCCTCTGGGTAGCTGTGAAAGGGTCCGCCGATTACAAGACTCATCGACATGGCAATGCGATCATGCGTCGCCAAGCTGCTGGTTTTGTAGCGGATCGGATGGCGCCTCAACCGTGGAATCGGGTTTAGGATACTGTGCCGCGGGGTCCGGTGTCTGGTCCGGCTGGGGTGCCGCGGCGTGGGTCGGAACATGAAAAAAAGAACGGATAAAATCAAGAGGAATGGGTAAAATAGTGGCGGCATGGCTTTCGGCGGCCATTTCCCGCATGGTTTGCAAATAGCGCAGTTGCAGGGCCTCGGGGCGCACGGCGATGATGGTGGCCGCCTGGGCCAGACGCGTGGCGGCCTGGTATTCGCCCTCGGCGTTTATGACCTTGGCCCGGCGTTCGCGTTCGGCCTCGGCCTGCTTGGCCATGGCCCGCTGCATCTCCTGGGGCAGGTCGATGTATTTGAGCTCCACATTGGCGACCTTGATGCCCCAGGGGCCGGCATGCTGGTCGAGAATGCCCTGGACCCGCTCGTTGACCTTGTCCCGGTGGGCCAGGATCTCGTCAAGCTCCACGCCGCCGCAGACGCTGCGCAGGGTGGTCTGGGAAATCTGCGAGGTCGCGTACATATAGTCCTCGACTTCCAGGATGGCCTTGATGGGGTCTACGACCCGGAAGTAGACCACGGCATTGACCTTGATGCTGACGTTGTCGCGGGTGATGACGTCCTGGTTGGGCACGTCCATGGCAAAGGTGCGCATGGAAAGTTTCGTCATGCGGTCGATGATCGGAAAAAGCAGGATGAGCCCGGGACCCTTGGCCCCGATGATGCGGCCGAGCCGGAAAATGACGCCCCGCTCGTATTCGTTGAGCACGCGAAGCGAGGTGGCGAGAATAAAAATGACAATGGCCAGGATGGGGATCAACGTGTACATGGCTCCTCCTTTGCCGGTTGTTAGCGGGCGGTTGCCGGGGCATCGACAACAGCGGTGACGACAAGCGTCATGTCCTGCGCGGCGACAATGCGGACGGATTGGCCGGGCGCAAGCCGGCAGCCGGCGCAACCGGCATCCAGCCGGGCATTCCAAATTTCGCCGTTAACGAATACCTTGCCTGTATCTCCTTCGAAATGGCGCACCGTGGCGTTTTCCCCGACAAGGGCCTCCAGACCGGAGCGGGGCTTTTGCCGTTGGGCCTTGGCCACGATCCAGCCGGCCAAAAGCAGGATCAGGGAGACGCCGGCCACGGTCGGGGCAATGACGGACAAGGGAAGGCCGGCCTGGCCGTTGTGCCGGAAAAGCAGCATGGACCCGATAAAAAGGGCGGCCACGCCGCTGACGCTCAAAAGACCGTAACTGGTCACGTACAGTTCCAGCAGAAAAAGTCCGCCGCCGAAAAGAAGCAGCAGCAGTCCCGTGATGTTGGTCGGCAGGATGGACAGGGCGTAGAGCGCCGGCAGGAGGCACAGGCCGCCGACCACGCCGGGCAGGATGGCCCCGGGCGTGGTCAGCTCGAAGAATATGCCGGCAACGCCGATCAGGAGCAGAATATAGGCCACTTGCGGATCGAGCAGCCAGGTCAGAAAGCCATAACGCCAACCGGGCTCATAGGGCGTGACGACCACCGCGTCCGGGGAAAACCGCAGGAGCTTCCCACCGGATTCCAGGCCGCGCTTGCCGATCTGGGTCAGGAGATCCTGTTGATCAACGGCAATAAAGTCCACGACCCGCTCGCGCACCGCCTCGGCCGCGGTCAGGTTCTCGGCATTGGCGACAAAACGCTGATACCATTTGGCGTTGCGGCCATGGGAAAGAGCCATGCCCCGCACCAGGCTTTCCAGATCGTTTTGAATCTTCTTGTGGAGTGTTTTGTCCAGGTCGCCGCCGCCCGGCCCCACGGGCGATGCGGAACCGATGGTCGTATCCTGAGCCATGGCGGTTATGGCTGCGGCCGCCATGAGAAAGACGCCGCCCGAGGCGGCCCTGGCCCCGGAAGGGGCAATCCAGATGGCAATGGGAACCGGGCTGCCGAGAATGGACGTCACCATGCGGCGCATGGGCTCGATGCCGCCGCCCGGTGTATTGAGGCGCAGCACCAGCAGGGCGGCTCCGCGTTTTTTGGCCACGGCAATGGCGTCGTCGAGCATGTCGACCTGGGCCGGCGAAATGGCGGCGTCCAGAGTCGCCGTGACAACGGTAATCGGCGCTGTTTGCGCCCGGGAAAGGACCGGAACGAAGAGCAGCAGGGCGGCCAGCAGGCAATACGGACAAAGGCGCTTAACCGCAGCCAAGGGCGCTAATGACTTCATGCCAGGCCTCCTTATCGCCGCTGAGGAGGATGTCGGGATCGGCGAGCATGACAAGTTTGAGATCAGGCGGTTGACCATGCCAGGCAGCCGCTATTTCCGGGGCAGGGGCGCCGAAGACCGCCAGGATGGCCGGTTTGAGGAGACGCACTCCGGCCAGGAAAATAGCCGTGTCGCGCGCCTGATCGGAACTTCCCGGCAAACAGGAGGGCCAAAAAGCCACGGCATTGGCTCCGGAAAGCCCGATATCCTGGATGAGCCGCCGCCAAAGCCTGCCGCGTCTGGGATCGGCATGACCGGTCATGTCCAGGGACAAGGCCTCGTAGGTCAGGACAATGCGGGGATGCCTGGGCGCTTTGGCGAAGATCGCGGGCCAGGGTGTGGGCCAGGCAGCCGGGTCCTCGCCGACCTGGACAGGCGCTTGCACGGGCTTAAGCGATTTAACAGGCTCGGGCGCAACATTCGGCGCGGGTTCGGCCTGGAGGGCGGGCTCCCGCTCGGACGCGATCTTCGCGCCCACCCCGGCCAGGGGATCGATATAAAAATACCGGATGCCCGCCTGCTGCCAGACACGAAGCCGTTCCGGCACGTTTAAAAGCGATTCGTTGAGTCCCATATCTTCCAGGCCATTTCCGTTTTCGGCGCGCTTGCCCAGTGTTCGGTGCGGCCATCAGCGGCCAACACAACGGCCTCATTGTCCAGGGCGGCAAACCCGGCATCGCTGCGGCCGATAGGATTGGCCACGATCAGGTCGCAATTCTTGCGCGTAAGCTTTCCCTTGGCGTTTTCCAGTAAATGCTCCGTTTCGGCGCAAAAGCCGACAAGCCTCTGGCCGGGGCGCTTTTTTTGGCCCATTGCCGCCAGGATATCATGTGTGGGGGAAAAAACCAGGGTCAGTTCCTTGCCGGCCGCGGCCTTTTTGAACTTGCCGCCGCCAGGATGGGGGACGGGCGCAAAATCGGCCACGGCAGCGGTCATGACGGCCATATCGCAGTCCGGCCAGACGGCCAGGCAGGCGTCGTGCATCTGGCTGGCGGTCACAACCGGAACAACCGTGACATCCTCCGGAAACCACCAGGAGACGGGTCCGGAAATAACGGTCACCGAAGCCCCGCGCAGCCAGGCGGCCATGGCCAGACAGGCGCCCATGCGGCCGGTGGAGGGGTTGGACCAGAACCGGGCCGCGTCGAAATACTCGCGGGTCGGCCCGAGGCTGACCAGCACCTTCCTGCCGGCCATGTCCTGCGGGGTGAGCGCCTTTAAGATGGCCGTGAAAATGGCCTCCTCGCCGGCAAGCCGCCCCCGGCCGGATTCGCCGCAGGCCATCTCGCCGCATTCGGGCGTCACGCCGACGACGCCCCGCGCAAGGAGGGTTTGCCAATTGGCCTGGGTGGCGGCGGCCTTCCAGAGCCGGGGGTTCATGGCCGGAGCCACGACCATGGTCCCCTCGAAAGCCAGGGCCTGACAGGCGAGCAAATCGCCGGCCAGACCGCAGGACAAGCGGGCCAGGATGTCGGCCGTGGCCGGAACGATGGCCAGCACGTCGGCGGTCTGTGACGGGGCGAGATGGGCGAAATTGGCCGCTTCCGGGGAAAACATGTCGGTGTAGACGGGATCGGCCCCAAGGGCCTCGAAGGAAAGCGGGGTGACGAAGCGTTGGGCGGCCGCGGTCAGGGTCACGCCCACGGAAGCGCCCGAGGCGACAAGCTGTCGCAAAAGGGACAGGGCCTTGAAGGCGGCTACGGAACCGGTCACGCCAAGGTGTACTCGTCGTCCGGAATATCCTTTGAAATCACAATGTGTTGTTGTCATAAGAATTCCCTGCGGCAACGCGGTAATAATCACCGGGATGATGGGGTATACGGCAAAGGCGGGAGAAGCGTAAAGAACGACCGGGAGGTGGTCCATGGACAAGGCGGCCACATTGCTCTTTCAGGGCGCATTGCCGGAGCTGTTGCGAAAGCCCGCCGCACACGGCGAAGTTCTCTATCCCGTGACGCGGCAGACTTCGATCAAGGACGTCATCGAGGCCCTGGGACCGCCCCATACCGAAATCCACGGCATCAGCGCCGACGGCCGGCCGGTCGGGTTCGAACACAGGCTTGCCCCGGGCGAGCGCATCGAAATACGCCCGGCCGAACTCCCCATCGACGTCTTCAGGCCGACCCTGCTGCGGCCAACGCCGCTTCCCCCCGGCCCAAAGCGTTTCGTGGCGGACGCCAACGTCGGGCGGCTGGCCACGCTCCTGCGGCTGCTCGGGTACGACGTGGCCTACGATCGGGACATGGAAGACGGGGAGCTGGCCCGCATCGCCGCGGCAGAAGGGCGCATCGCCCTCTCGCGCGACTGGAGTTGCCTCAAGCGCGCCAAGATCGTCCACGGCCGGCTGATCCGGGCCAACGATCCGCAACAACAACTGCGGGATATCCTGCGCGCCTATGACCTGACGCCGCCCTATGCGGCGTTTTCGCGCTGCCTGCGCTGCAACCGGGTGCTAAGTCCGGTGGAAAAAAAGGACGTCCTGAACCAACTGTTGCCGAAGACGAAACGGTATTACGAAACATTCTCGACGTGCCCGCAGTGTGGGCGCATCTATTGGGCGGGCTCGCATTACGAGCACATGCGGGGCTTTCTTCGGGAGATACTCAAAGGGGAGGGGAAGCTTAGCCGTTAAGCCCCTTGTCGCGGTACAGGGCCAGATGCCACTCGTAAATGCGTTGGGCCATGTCGTCGATGACGTTGTCCGTTATCTTTTTCCACTCGACCTTGCCGGTTTCCTCCTGCCGCACGCCGTTGGCCACAAATTCCAGGCCCAGGGTCATGTCGTGGGAAAGGGGATCGGGCTGCACATTGTTGATTTTGCCGACCAGCCAATACTCGCCGCGCAGCTTGGGTGCGTTCTCCACAAAGGTAAAAAACAGGATGAAACGGTCCCCCTTGTTGGGGGCGAGATCCTTTTCCTTGAGCAAATCCCGTCGCAACAGCAGCCGCAGGCCACCGGCCGAGATGTTTTCCAACTGCGCCAGGGACGCCTTGAAATGGCCGTGGGAGACGGTGGGCTTGGCCAAATCGAAGCCGCCGGCGGCATCGTAACGCCAAAGGGCAATATGGCTGAATTGCTCCAGGGGGGGCTTCATACGCAGGCTTTTGCGGCGCTGGGCCCCTTGCAGGGAACCGGGAAAGGAGATGGCGATCTGGGGAAGCCGTTCCTGTAGGTTGCGGATACGCAGGATGGTCGTATCGAAGCTATAAAAAATTTCCCGGTGTCGGTGCTCGCGTTCAACAATCTTAAAAAAACAGGTGATCGTCTGGCCGATGAATCGTTCCTTGACCGTGGTCAGGCCGCTGAGTTCCAGAACAAGCCCGACATCGTTTAGGGCCATGATGTTGGCCGTGACGCCTGTGATAGTGGTGGTCTGGGAATCGAATTTGACGTGGACCTTCGAGCGCTGGGCCATGGCCTCGTCCAGGATGCCGGCATTGCGCCGATGTTCCTGCTCCTCCTCCCGGGAGATTTTTTTCTTGCGAAGCATGTCCAGCACCATGGCTTGGTATCCAGCTTGATTTATTTTAAATACTTGAGTTTTTGCGCAACCGCCAACGGGTTTGGATAGAGCGTGCGCACCTGCTCGTAATAGGTTCTGGCCGCATCCTTGTCATGCGCGGATTCGGATAATTGCCCCAGGGCAAAGCCGGCCTCACCGCGTACGGAAGCCGGGATGCGCTGATCGGAAAAAAGAGTATGCAAAATCGGTTCCGCTTCACTGGTCCGGTCAAGCTGCATCAAGAGCCGGGCCCGGGACAGATCGCACAGGGACCTGCTCCCGGCATCGGCGATCCGGTCGCGGCAAAGATCGTAGGCGGCAAGGGCTCCGACCGTATCCCGGGCCAAAACGCGGGTATGGGCCAGTTCCAGACAGGCCTTGGCCTGTGCGGCCGCATCAAGGCCGGGCAGGTCGATAACGCCTTGAAACAGTTTCGTCGCCTTGGCGTAATCCCTAAGCTCCAGATGCAACCCGGCGGCCCGCAGCGCCAATCGGGCCTGGGTGGCGACATTCCCGGCGTTTTCGAGAAAAGCGGTTTCCAGAAGAAGCGCGGCTTTGCGCGGAGAGACGCGGATATCCTGGCTGATATCGGCCAGTCGCAGCCAGGCTTCGAGCCGGGCCGCCCCCTTGGGAAAATGTTCAAGGTAGGTCTGGTAATCGTGCTCGGCATCGCCGTAGCGCCCGTCGAGAAAGGCCTGTCTGGCCGTATCGAGAAGCTCCGCCTCGGGCGACCGGACAGGCCTGTGACAGGCGGCCTGGAAGACGAAAAAAAGGATCAGGCCGCCTGTCAGGAAGGGTTTTAGGAAAGCTCGGTGGTTTGACACTGCGTGGGATCGCTCGGGTCGACCAGATCGAATCCCGTGACCGCCACGTCGCCCTCCATGCGTACGAGCATCACGCCCTGGGTGGCGCGTCCAACGGTGCTGATGTCGGACACGGACAGCCGAATGATCTTGTTGGCCGAAGTGAGAAGCAGCAGCTCGTCCTCGGCGCTCACCATGATCGCGCCGATAACCTGGCCGGTTTTCGGCGTCACGCGCATGTTGATGACGCCGGAGCCGCCCCGGTTGCGCAGGGGATAATGCTCGATGGAAGTGCGCTTGCCATAGCCGTGGGCCGAGATGGTCAGCACCTCGCTTCTGGCGTTGCCGGTCATGATGACCCCGGCGGCAACCCGGTCCTGGCCCTTTAAGGCAATGCCCTTGACGCCGGCCGCCGCCCGGCCCGTGGCGCGGATGCCGGAGATGCGAAAACGGTTGGACAGGCCCTGGTTGGTGGCCAGCAACACCTCGGCGTTGTCGTCGATCTCCTTGACCGTGAGCAGTTCGTCGCCATCCTTGAGGGTGACGGCGATAATGCCCGTGCTGCGGCAGTTCTTGTACAGGTCGGTGCAGGAGCGCTTGACCATGCCCTTTCTGGTCACAAAGAGGAAATAGCGCTCGAAGGAGAATTCGCGGATGGCCAGCGCCGTGGCCACGAACTCCTCCTTGTCCATGGGGAGCAGGTTGGCGATATGCGCCCCCTTGGCCGTGCGCTGTCCTTCGGGAATCTGGTGCACGGGCAGCATGAACATGCGGCCGAGGTTGGTAAACAACAGCAGTTGCTGGTGGTTGGTGGTGGCGCAGAAGGACTGGACGAAATCGTCGCCCGAGGTGGACACCCCGGCCACGCCCTTGCCGCCGCGCTTTTGCTGCTGGTAGCTGTCGACCTTGGTGCGCTTGATGTAGCCGCGCCGGGACAGGGTGATGACCACGTCCTCGTCCGGAATGAGGTCGAGGATGTTGATGCCTTCCAGGTCCTCAAGAATCTCGGTCTTGCGCGGGGTGGCGTACTTTTCCTTGATCTCTTTGATCTCGTCGCGGATGACGCCGCGCAGGACTTCCTCGTTTTCCAGGATGCTGCGCAGGTATTCGATGAGCTTTATAAGCTCGTTGTACTCGTCGATGAGCTTTTGGCGCTCGAGGTTGGTCAGGCGCTGCAAACGCATGTCCAGGATGGCCTGGGCCTGTCGCTCGGACAGTCCGAACCGCTCCATCAGGCGCTCGCGGGCCTCGATGGCGTTTTTGGAAGCCCGGATGATGGAAACGACCTCGTCGATGTTGTCCAGCGCGATGCGCAGGCCTTCGAGGATGTGGGCGCGTTCCTCGGATTTGCGCAGGTCGAAGGCCGTGCGCCGCAGCACCACTTCCCGGCGGTGGGCCAGAAAGTGTTCGAGCATCTGCTGGATGTTGAGCGTGGCCGGCCGGTTGTCGGCCACCACCATCATGTTGATGCCGAAAGAGGTCTCAAGGGGCGTGTACTTGTACAGGGCGTTTATGACGATGTCCGGAATGACGCCCTTTTTGAGGTCAAGGACGATGCGGATGCCCTTGCGGTCGGACTCGTCGCGCAGGTCGGACACGCCTTCGATGCGGCCGTCGTTGATGAGCGCCGCGATCTTTTCCACCAGCGACGATTTGTTGAGCGCGTAAGGAATCTCGCGGATGACCACGGCCTGGTGGTCTTTCTTGCGCTCCTCGATCTCGGCCTTACCGCGGATTTTGATGGTCCCGCGCCCGGTGGTGTAGGCATCGAAAAGGCCCTTGCCGCCGTAGATGGACGCGCCCGTGGGAAAATCCGGTCCCTTGATCAGCCCGATCAGATCCAGGATATCGCAGGAGGGGTTGTCGAGCTGATGGAGCAAGCCGTCGCACAACTCGCCCAGGTTGTGGGGCGGGATGTTGGTGGCCATGCCCACGGCGATGCCCGAGGAGCCGTTTAAAAGCAGGTTCGGCACCTTGGTGGGCAACACCTCGGGTTCGTTTAAGGAATTGTCGTAGTTTGGACGAAACCCGACCGTCTCCTTTTCGATGTCGGCCAGAAATTCGCCGGCCAGACGCGACATGCGCACTTCGGTGTATCGCATGGCCGCCGCGGCGTCGCCGTCGATGGAGCCGAAGTTGCCCTGGCCGTCCACGATGGGATCGCGCATGGAAAAATTCTGGGCCATGCGCACCAAGGCGTCATAGACCGACTGATCGCCGTGCGGATGGTATTTACCGATAACGTCACCGACGACGCGCGCGGACTTCTTGTACGGCCGGTTGAACGTGTTGGACAACTCGTGCATGGCGTACAAAATGCGCCGGTGCACGGGTTTGAGTCCGTCGCGTACGTCCGGAATGGCCCGGCCGATGATAACGCTCAAGGAGTACTCCAAATAGGACTTCTTGAGCTCTTCCTCGATGTTGATCACATTACTCACGGTATATCGCCTCCGGCGCGGGCAGGAGGGGCTTTGCCCCTCCTACACCACCCCACCAGGGGCGCTGCCCCTGGACCCCGCCAGGGGAATAATTCCCCTGGACCCTTTAATGGGTTCTATTTATTTTCTATCCTGCGAATTTCCGCAGACCGCATTACCCCGTTAAAAGTCTTTGGAAGGGGGGTCCGAGGGGAAACCTTTCTCCAGAAAGGTTTCCCCCCGGATATTCCCGCCCCTCCCTAAATATCCAACTCCCGCACCGTTAAGGCGTTACGTTCGATGAAGGTACGGCGGCCTTCGACTTTTTCACCCATAAGCTGGTCGAAGATGTCGTTGGCTTCGCCGGCGTCCTGGATGGAGACTTGCAGAAAGCTGCGTTTCTCCGGGTTCATGGTGGTTTCCCAGAGCTGTTCCGGGTTCATTTCGCCAAGACCCTTGTAGCGCTGGATGTTGATGCCTTTTAGGGCGTCGTCCATGAGCGTCTTGTAGAGTTCGAAAAAACCGGCAACCTCCCGGGATTCCTCCTTGCGGGTGATGGTCAGCGGCATCTCCGGGCACTCAGCCAGGAGTTCGCCATAGGTCTGGTGGGCAAAGCGGTAGATCTTGGAGCTGAAAAACTCCACGGCGATGCGATGCCTGGCCTGGTTGGCGGCGATGAAGACGGCGTACAGCCGTTTCTCGTCGTCGATTTCCTCGGTTTCGATCTCGAATTCGAAGCCCTTTTCGGCCAGATACGGCACGAGCCCGGGTGGCAAGGCTTCCTCGGCGGCGAAATCGGACGGCGTCAGGCGATCATAGCCGAGCAGGATGGTCAGGACATCCTCGGGCAGGCCATACGTCGCGGCCTCGTGAATGCGGGCCTCGAGGGAACGGATGCTCTCGAGAAGCGGGGAGAGGGCTTCACCGACAAAGACCTTTTCGCCGGAAGCGACGGACACGTCCTGGCCGATGCGGCCCATGAGGAAAGTGGAAAGCTCCTCGTCGTCCTTGATGAACTTCTCGAAATCGCCCTTGAAGACGCGGTAGAGCGGCGGCTGGGCGATGTAGATGTAGCCGTTGTCGATGAGCCTCTCGTAGCGCCGGAAGAAGAAGGTGAGGAGCAGGGTGCGGATGTGCGCGCCGTCCACGTCGGCATCGGTCATGATGACGATCTTGTGGTAGCGAAGCCGCGCGTAGTTCTCGGTTTCCTTCTCTTCGTCCTCCTCGCCCATGGTCGGCGTCGGGCCCATGGCGGTGATGAGGTTCCGGATTTCCTTGTTGCCGAGCATCTTGTCGGTGCGGGTGCGCTCAACATTCAGGATCTTGCCGCGCAGCGGCAGGATGGCCTGGAAGCGCGGATCGCGCCCCTGCTTGGCCGAGCCGCCGGCCGAGTCGCCCTCGACGATGAAGAGTTCCGATTCCTCGGGGTTCTTGCTCTGGCAGTCGGCCAACTTACCGGGAAGGGAATGGTCGGAGAGCGCGCCCTTGCGCCGCACCAGCTCCTTGGCCTTGCGCGCCGCCTCACGGGCCCTGGCCGCGTCCACGGCCTTTTCCACGATGGCCTTGGCGTCTTTCGGGTTTTCCTCGAAATGGACGTTCATGGACTCGAAGACGACCTTGGACACGATGCCGACCACTTCGGAGTTGCCGAGCTTGGTCTTGGTCTGGCCTTCGAACTGGGGTCCGGGCAATTTCACCGAAATGACGGCGGTGAGCCCTTCGCGCACGTCGTCGCCGGTCAGCTTCTGCTTGAATTTCTTGGGCAGGTCCGACTTTTCGATATAGGTGTTGATGGCCCGGGTGAGCGCCATTTTGAACCCGGCCAGGTGGGTGCCGCCTTCGCGGGTGCGAATGTTGTTGGCGAAGGTCAGCACCTCTTCCTTGTAATTGGCGTTGTATTGCAGGGCGAAGTCGGTGACGACGCCGTCGATCTCGCCTGTGCCGTCGATGATGTCGTGGATGGTCTGCTCGCCGGCGTTGAGGTCGGCCACGAAGCGCCTGAGCCCACCGTCGAAGCGGTAGGTGACGCGTTCGTTGCTGCGCTCGTCGCGGAAGTCGATCTCCAGACCGCGATTGAGGTAGGCCAGCTCCTCGAAACGCTTGACCAGGGTTTCGTGGGAGAACTGGTTGGTCTCGAAGATCTCGTCGTCGGGCTTGAAGCGGATGGTGGTGCCGGTGGAATCGGCCTCGCCGATCACGGTCAGCGACGTAACCGGTATGCCGCGCTCGTAGCGCTGCTGGTACTTCTGGCCGTCGCGGCGCACCGTGACCTCGAGGTATTCCGACAGGGCGTTGACGACCGAAACGCCGACGCCGTGCAGGCCGCCCGAGACCTTGTACGTTTCGTTGTCGAACTTGCCGCCGGCGTGCAGCACGGTCATGACCACTTCCACGGCCGGGCGGTGTTCCTTGGGGTGCATGTCCACGGGGATGCCGCGGCCGTTGTCCGAGACCGTTACCGAGTTGTCCAGGTGGATGGTCACGACGATGCGGTCGCAAAACCCGGCCATGGCTTCGTCGATGGAGTTGTCCACGACCTCCCAGACGAGGTGATGCAGGCCCCGGCCGTCGGTCGAGCCGATATACATGGCCGGGCGTTTGCGTACGGCCGAAAGCCCCTCCAAGACGGTGATGGAACTGGCGTCGTAGGCCTGGGGGCCGTGGGTCGCCTGGGGCGTGTTGTCCTGACTCATGCGATGTCTTCCTCGCTATAGTACGTCTCTTCCACAATTTTCATGGGCATGATGATGACCAGGCAGTCGCCGTCTTCCTCGCCGGTGATGCCGCAGGGCCCTTCGGCGCCGGTCATGGCCAGACTGACTTTGGGCGAATGGAAATGCCCGAGGATGTCGAGCAGGTCCTTGGTGGGAAAGGCCACCTTGTCCAGGCTGCCGGTAAAGGCGCATTCCAGGGTTTCGGTGGCCTCGCCGGCCTCCTGGCCCTGGCTGCGCAGCGACAGCTCCGTCGGGCCGTCGAACAGGAAGTAGGCGCACCGGTTGTTGTCGGTGTTGAAGATGGCCACGCGCTCCAGGGCGTCCATCAGCTCGTCGCGATTGATGGTGAGCGTCGAGACGCCGTCGGTGGCCAGTTTGGACACGAAGGTGTTGTAATCTGGGTACTGATAGTAGCTTAAGGGCAGGCTGAACGTCTCGATCTTGGGCGCTATGGCCTCGTTTTCCGCGTCTTTTTCCTGGGTGCGGAAGAAAAGCCGCTTTTGGCTGATGGCCAGTTCGATCTCGTCGGCGGAGAGCCAGCGCTTGAGTTCGGCCACGTATTTCTTCTGGATGAGGATGCCGTCGGCCGGCAACATGGCGTGGATATCGTCGTTTAAAAAGCCGACCAGGGAGAACTGGTGGCCGTTTAGGCCGCAGACCTCGACCTTGGCCTCGTCGGCGGGTTTTAAGACCATGCAGGCCATGGCCTCCATGGTGTCCTCGTCGGAAATGCAATAGACCACCCGGTCGATGAGTTCCTGGAGGAAGTCGCCGGACCAGGTGACCGCGCCTTCCTCGGGAAAGGGCGAGAAATTCTGAAACCAGTTGCGGTCGGACACGGGCAGCTTGTACCGGCGCGAGCCCTGCTTGATGAGCAGGTTGCCCGACTCGGCGTCGAGGGTGAGCCCGATTTCCCCCGGAGGAAGTTTCCTGACCAGCTCGAAGAAGCTTTTGCCCTGCACGCCGCAAAGCCCTTCCTCGGTCACCTTGGCCGCATACTGGCCGGTGAATTCGAGGCTCGAGTCCGTGGACAGAATGCGAAGGACGTCGCCTGTGGCCTCGAGCCAGATGGTGCGCAAAAACGCCGCCCCGGTCTTGGCCGGGATGATGCCCGAGGATTTTTGCAGGCCGTCGATGATGTCGTTGCGGAAAACCTTAAGTTGCATGCGCGTCTCCTTGGCCGGCGCGAAACGCACGCCGTCTTTTATCAAACAAAGGGAAAGAATTTAGTTGGATCAGTAGAAGGCTTTTCGTTTGTTCCATTATGTCATAACGTCTTGTGATTATATCGAAAGAAAAGGAAACGCAAAGCGTCCTTCCGGCGACGGAGGGAGCCGCGCCGCGCACTTTGCGTCATGCCGGGCCTCCTTGGCGGCACTTTTTCGTCAACTGGCGGAACATCAGTTTCGTATCTCTGTCAGCATCCTGTAATTGCTGAAATTTTCGGATAGAATAGAGCACCGTGCTATGGTCTTTGCCGCCGAAAACCTTGCCCAGGGCCGGGTAGGACATGCCGAGCAGGGAGCGGCAAAGGGTCATGGAGGCCTGGCGGGCGAACACCAGCTCCTTACGCCGGGAATGGCCGGTGATGTCGGCCACGCTCAGTTCGAAGTGGTCGGCGCAGACAGCCAGGATGCGCTCCGGGGTCAGTTCCGGGGCCTTGCGGTCCTCGGACAGGCGGATATGGCGCGTCAGTTCCGCGTCGGTCAGTTCCTGGCCGGTGTGGCGGCGGAAGGCCTCGATGCGCAGCAGCACCCCTTCGAGCTGGCGGAAGCCCTCGAACCGGCTGGCCAGGGTGAGCGTTTGTTCGCGGGAAAGCCCCAGGCGCTTGTCGCGGTTGGCGTGCTCCACGCAGCGCACGCGCACGTCGAGGTCCGGGAGCTTCAAATGGACCATGAGCCCCCATTCCAGCCTGGATTTGAGGGTGGGGCCGAAGTCGCCGGAGGCCACGCGTTCCCGGCAGGAAAAGACCATCTGCTTGCCCGCGTCGTGAAAGGCGTTGAAAAGCAGCACCAGTTCCTGTTCCAGGATGGGGTCGCGTTTGACGTCGGCCAGCTCGTCGATAAAAAGGAAATCATGGGCCGCGATGGCGGCGCGGATCTCGTGCAGATTGGCCGTGGCGTCGGCATAGCGGTTGCCGATGTCGTCGATGGAGCCGAAAAAAACCGTGGCGTCGGGGCGCGAGCGGCTCACGGCATTGGCCATGGCCCGCAGCAGATGGGTCTTGCCGGCGCCGGACGGGCCGCACAGCAGGAACGGGTTGTAGCGCACCTCGCGTCCGCCGGCTACTTCCCGGGCCAGGGCCAGGGGAAAGTGGTTTTTTTCGTTGGCCAGAAAGGTCTCGAAGGTGAAGCGGTGGCCGTAGGGAAAATCCGTCACCGCCCGCAGGGTGGCCAGGGGCTGGCGCTTGTCGCCCCCGGCGCAGCGCGTCTGGTAGCGCACGGCGTAGCCGTTGCCGAGAAACCGGCCCACTTCCTTTTCGAAAAGGTCCCTGACGGAGGTTTCGAACCAGGCGGCGAAATAGGCGTGGGGAAAGCGGACGAGGCAGCAATGCTCCGACGCGCTGACCGAAAGGTCGAGCGGATCGTACCAGCGGCGCAGTTCCTGGTCGGGGCAGGTGCGCGACAAATGCTGTCGGAGGTCGTCCTTGAGCACGCCGCCACCGGAATCGAGCACAGGCACGGGCTTCATCGGTCCGCTTTAAATTTTACAGGCATATTGGTGTGTTGGGTACGATATCCAGGCCTCTCCCCCAGGCCGCCAGGAAATGCCTTTATAGCCTAGTTTTGCTTTGAAGCCAAGGGGGGACCTCACCGTGTTGCCAATAAGGCCGAAATGGGCCAAATAGAGCCCCTGCCGGCCGCAAGGCGGGACAAAGGGAGAGTCGCCATGACCCATGAGGTGAAAAAAACCGTCGCGGAGATCAACAAACGCATCGAAAAGGGCAAGGCCGTGGTCTTGACGGCCGCGGAAATGGTCGATGCGGTAAAGCGCCTGGGCAAGGTCAAGGCGGCCAGGGAAGTGGATGTCGTGGCCACGGGCACCTTTTCGCCCATGTGCTCGTCGGGCATGCTTTTCAATTTCGGCCAGGAAGCGCCGACCATAAAAGCCCAGAAGGTCCGGCTCAACAATATCCCGGCCCATGCCGGCCTGGCCGCCGTGGACGCCTACCTCGGCGCAACCGAGCTGCCCAAGGACGATCCCCTCAATAAGATCCATCCGGGCCGGTTCAAGTACGGCGGCGCCCACGTCATCGAGGATCTCCTGCGCGGCAAGGCGGTCAGGCTCTGGTGCGAGGCCTACGGCACGGACTGCTATCCCCGCCGCAGCCTGGAAAAGGACGTGACGCTCGCCGACCTCAAGTATGCGGCGCTTTTAAATCCCCGCAACTGCTACCAGAACTACAATGTGGCGGTGAACCTCACCAGCCGCATCGTCTATACCTACATGGGGCCGCTTAGGCCAAACGCCCAAAACGCCAATTTCGCCACCGCCGGCGAGCTGTCGCCGCTTTTCAACGACCCGTATTTGAAGACCATCGGCCTTGGCACGCGCATCTTTCTCGGCGGCGGGGTGGGCTACGTCATCGGAGCCGGCACCCAGCACGACCCCAGGCCCAAGCGCAACGAACGCGGCATTCCGCTTTCCGCCTCGGGCACGCTCATGCTCAAGGGCGACCTCAAGGGCATGAACCCGCGGTACGTGCGGGCGGTGTCCGTGCTCGGCTACGGCGTGTCCATGGCCGTTGGCGTGGGCATTCCCATTCCTATTTTAAATGAGGACATGGCCTTTTTCACTGGCGTTTCCGACGCCGATATCGAAATGCCGATCAAGGACTACGGCCACGACTATCCCAACGGCATCGGCCGGGTGCTCGGCTACGTCACCTACGCCGAATGCCGCTCGGGCCAGGTGGTCGTAAACGGCAAGCCGACCCAGGCCGTGCCGGTCACGAGCCTGTCCATGTCCTTGGAAGTGGCGCAAACGCTCAAATCCTGGATCGAACAGGGCAAGTTCCTGCTGACCGAGCCGGTGGAGCGTATTCCCTCGGAATAGGGCGGATGTAGGGGATTGCGGCTGGACAAGTCGCGCATCCTTTGCTACGGCATCGAGTTCTTTCATCAGACAGGAGGGTACGCCATGTCCAAGCATAAAAAGATCGAGCGCCACAAGGAACTGGACCGTCGCCGCAAGCGCCGTAAGGAACGCCTCAAAGAGCGCGTTCGCCAGGCCATCGCCGAAAAAAAGGCCTAGCGCCTATTTTTTAGGAAAAGATGCCGGGGGGAAACCTTTTTGAAAAAAGGTTTCCCCCCGGACCCCCTTTCCCAAAACTTTTGCTAGGTTATGATGTTCGTGCGATAACATCAGCCACAGTTGAAAGTTTAGGAAGGGGAGAGCGCGAGAGGGGAGAACCCTTTTCAAAGGGTTTCCCCTCTCGCATTGCCTTTTCAAAAAGCACCGGAGGGGCTCCCATGCCCTTGTATGAATACGAATGTCCGGCCTGCGGCCGGGTGTTCGAGGAACTGCGCCGGGCCGGCGACGACAGTGACGCCGTCTGTCCGCAGTGCGGCAAATCCGCCCCGCGCATTGTCTCCCTGTCCGCCTTCGCGCTCAAGGGAACCGGCTTTTACGCCACCGATTACGTGAAACGCCGCCCCGGCTCCTTCCAAAAGGACGGCAAGGGCACCATCAAGGGCGCCACCGTGCCTATCCCCCAGCTTGCCCGCGATCCGTCCGTTCCTTTGTCCGAGGAAGAAGAGGAGGGCGACGGCCAATCCCCCGAATCCGGCGGCGACGCCAAGGAGAACGCATGATCGAGCGTTACACCAGAGAGGCCATGGGCGCGCTGTGGACCCTGGAAAACCGCTTCCGGGCCTGGCTCGAGGTGGAGCTGGCCGTGTGCGAGGCCTGGACAGAGCTTGGCCGCATCCCGGCGGCGGACATGGATAGCATTCGCCAGAAAGCCGATTTCGACGTCAACCGTATCCTGGAAATCGAGCAGATAACCCGCCACGACGTCATCGCCTTCCTGACCGCCGTGGAAGAGCGGGTGGGGCCGGCCGCCCGGTTCATCCACCTGGGCTGCACCTCGTCGGACATCGTGGACACGGCCAACGGTCTGCTGCTCGGCCGGGCCGGGGACATGGTGCTCGCCACCATCGACGGGCTGCTGACCGTCATTCGCGATCTGGCCATGCGCTACAAGGGCCAGCTCATGATCGGGCGCACCCACGGCGTCCATGCCGAACCTCTAAGCTTCGGCATGAAGATGGCTTCCTTTTACGCCGAATTCACCCGCCACCGCGAACGCGTGGCCACGGCCACGGCCGGGGTGAAGGTGGGCAAGATTTCCGGGGCCGTGGGCGGCTACGCCCACCTCGACCCCAAGGTCGAGGAAATCGCCCTGAAACGGCTCGATCTGGCCGTGGACCCGGTTTCCACCCAGATCGTGCAGCGCGACCGCCATGCCGCCTTTTTCACCGCCCTGGCCCTTTTGGCCGGCGGGGTGGAGCGCATGGCCACCGAACTGCGCCACCTCCAGCGCACCGAGGTGCTCGAGGCCGAGGAAGGCTTCGCCAAGGGCCAGAAAGGCTCGTCGGCCATGCCCCACAAGAAAAATCCCATCTCGGCCGAGAACATCTGCGGCCTCTCGAGGCTCGTGCGCAGCAACGCCCTGGCCGCCATGGAGAACATGGCCCTCTGGCACGAGCGCGACATCTCCCATTCCTCGGTCGAGCGGGTCATCATGCCCGACTCCACCATCCTGGCCGACTACACCGTGGCCCGGCTGACCAAAATTTTGAAGAATCTCAAGGTCAATCCGGACAACATGGCCCGCAACATGATGGCTTCCTACGGGCTTTTCTACTCCCAGCGCGTGCTTCTGGCCCTGATCGAGACGGGCCTGGACCGGCAGAAGGCCTATGAGGCCGTGCAGAAGGTGGCCATGGCCTGCTGGGAAGGCCGGAAGTCGTTTCCGGACGCGGTGCGCGCCGATCCGGCCATAACGGCCAGATTGACGACCGGAAACCTCGATGCGCTCTTTGATCCGAACTATTATCTCAAACACGAAAATTTGATTTATTCCCGCGTGTTCGGCAGTATTGCCTGATCGGTTCCGGGTTTGCCGGGACGCGCCGGATCGCGACAGGACGTGAAAGCGCCGGCGGCCGTCATACGGCTTGGCGAAACGCTTTCCAAACCGGCCCGTTATCTGGTACGAAACGGATAATCGGGCAAGACGGGGAATCTCATGTCGTTTGCGTGCGGGGAATTGGATGCCGGGGCCATGCGTGGTCGTCTGGCCGCGTTGCTTCTGGAAAAATCCTACCGGGCCGGCGAAGTGACCCTGACATCGGGCCGCAAAAGCGATTACTACTTCGACTGCAAGCAGACGGCGCTGTATCCCGAAGGGGCCTGGCTTATCGGGAATCTCCTTTTCGATCTGCTGCCCCAGGGCATTGTCGGCGTCGGCGGCATGACGCTGGGGGCCGATCCGCTGGTCACGGCGGTCAGCCTCGTCTCCCATCTGCGCGGCCGGCCCATGCCGGCGTTCATTGTGCGCAAGGCCGCCAAGGGACACGGCACCAACCAGTTTCTGGAAGGCCTTTCCAACTTCCGCCCCGGGGATAAGGTCGCCTTGCTCGAGGATGTGGTGACCACCGGCGGCACGCTCATGACGGTCATCGACCGGGTCCAGGACGCGGGGCTTTCGGTCGGCGCCGTGGTCACGGTGCTCGACCGGGAGGAAGGCGGGACCGAACGCCTGGCCCAACGCGGGTTTCCGCTTCTTTCCATCTTCACCCGTCATGCTCTGCTGGCGGCGGCTGGCTCCCAACAGGGCACATGACGCGAGAGGCCATGAAGCGCATTGGCCAGATCATAATCGTCGCCTGTCTGCTGCTGGTTTGCGGCGGCCGGGCGAGGGGCGAATGGACGGCGGACATTGTGGACATGGATTCCACGCCGCCGCGTTTCGTGGCTGTCGATAAAAAAGCCCAATCCTTCGCCCTGCTCTCCCGCCACAGCCCGCTTCGGGTCCTGGCGGAGATTCCCTGCGCCACGGGGCAGGCCCTGGGCGACAAGTTCAAGGAAGGCGATCTCAAGACCCCGGAAGGGGTCTATTTTATTACCCGGCGCAAGTCTTCGGGCCTCAACTACGAGCTTTACGGCGATCTGGCCTTTCCGCTCAATTTCCCCAATCCGGCCGACGTGTTGCGCCGTAAATCCGGTCACGGCATCTGGATCCACGGCCGGGGCCATCCCATCACCCCCTACGAGACCCAGGGCTGCGTGGCCTTAAGCATGGCCAACATCCACCAGGTGGACCCGGAGCTGGCCGAGGGCATGCCCGTGGTCATCGCCGATCAGGTGCGCTTCGGCGGCCGGGACGCGGCCAAGCTGCGCGAAGAGGCCAAGGAAGTGGTGGCCGACACCTACGCCTGGGCCAAGGCCTGGCAGAATAAATCGCCGGCCTTTTTCGATTTCCACGACCCGGAAAAGTTCTCCATCACCGAGGGCGCGCCTTTTTCCGCTTTTCGCAGCCACAAGGAACGCCTGTTTCGGGTTCTGCCCTGGATCAAGGTGGATCTCTCCGACGTGCGGGCCATTGCCGGCCCCGATTACTGGGTCACCTATTTCGTCCAGCTCTACCGCTCGCCGACCCTGACCTCCCAGGGCATAAAGCGCCTGTACTGGCAGCGCGGGGCCGACGGCCGCTTCCGCATCGTCGGCATGGAATACGAGGAGATGCCCGTCACCCTGGCTTCGGCCAAGACGAGCGGCAAACCGGCTTCCCCCGACGAGGCGGACACCGATACCCGCAAGCCCGACAGCCCGAGCGAGGAAGAGGTGCAGGTCCGCCAGCTCGTGGACGCTCATCAGGCGATCATGGAAAAGACGGCCCGCAAGGCCTTCAGCACGCTGTCGCTGCCCCCCCAGCACACGCCCGAGGATGAGGCCATCCTGGAAGTGGCCAACAGCGGCCAGGTCAACCAGCCGACGGGCGCGCCCGTGGCCACGGACGCCATGCGCCAGGTGCCGCCCGCGCCTGCGGCTATTGCCCAGGCCCCGGCGACCCCTGCCAAGCCGACGCCCGTTCCCGCGCCGGCCGTGGCGGCCGCGCAGGCGCCGCCCGCGCCTGTCACCGTGGCCGTGGCCACGCCGGCCCAGGCTCCGGTTGCGGCCAAGGACCGCCAGGAAGCCGCGCCGGACGCGTCCGCCGGGCCCTGGGCTCCCGCTCCCGCCGCCAAAGCGGCCGGTCCCGCGCCCCTTGACGCCGGACAGACCGCCCGCATCGCCGCCATGGTCGCAGGCTGGAGCAAGGCCTGGGAGAATGCCGACATGGACGGGTATCTGGGTTTTTACGCCGATGGCGCGCGTCTGGGGAACCTTCGCGGCAAGGACGCCATCCGCCGCCAGAAGGAAGGCGTGTGGCGGGGAGCCAGGCCCGAGCGCGTGGACATGCGGGTCGTTGCCGCCGGCAAGGCGGCGGATGGTTTCGACGTGGTGTGCGCCCAGGTCTATCAGGCCAAGGGCCGCCGGGAGAGCAAGGGCTTCAAAAGCCTGACCCTGGTGCCGTCGGGTGATCGGCTGCTCATCAGTGCCGAACGCTGGTCCAAGAATCGTCCGGAAGTGCCGACCGCCGCTCCGGTGACGGTTGCCGCGACGACGGCTCCGGCCGCTTCGGCCGCGCCCCAGGCGGCGACTCCGGCCAAGGCTCCGGCCAAAGTCACGGAAAAGGATCGGGAAGCCGCCGTGGCCTCCATGGTTGAGTCCTGGCGCAAGGCCTGGGAAAGCGGCAGGCTCGACGCCTACAGCGATTTTTACGCCGATAACGCCGTCCAGGGCGATCGCCGCAGCCGGCGGGCTATCCGCGAGGACAAGGCCGATCTGTGGAAGGACAAGGCCCCGAGCAAGATCGTCTTGTCGGATGTTCGGATACGTCCCCGCAAGGACGGATTCGTGGTCACCTGCGTCCAGGATTACGCCAGCAAGGACGGCGGGTCGGATCATGGCCGCAAGACCCTGACGCTCGAGCCGTCGGGCAACGGTTATTCCATTGTCGATGAACAGTGGAGCCGGATGTAGATGGCGGCCGGCGGCAAGATAGATATCCTGCTTCTGCGCGATGGGGCCGGCGTGCGCCGTTACCGGACCTCGGTGTGGCTGTTGCGCTGCCTGTGGCTCGTTCCCCTCGGTTTATTGCTTCTTTTTGCGGCGGCTGTTGCCGTGGCCTACCATCTGCGCCAGGACAACCTGCTTTTGGCCCGGCATCAGGCCGCCACCAGCAAGGAACTGGACGCAGCCGGCGAAAAGCTCATCCGTCTGGAAAATATCGAAAAAATTTTGCGTACCCGGGATATCACCGAACTTGAGACCCTGATCGGCTCCTACAATCCCGACGATCCCGGCTGGTGGAAGCCCCGGTCCGGGGCCGGAGGGGAAGTTTCCAAAAACGGCGGCAAGGAGCGCGAACCCGCCAAGTCGGAGCGCCCGGATCTGGCCAAACTGCTGACCCGGGTGGATGCGGGGCAGATCGGGATCGACAATCTGCGCGTGAAGGTCGAGGGGAAAAAACTGCTGCTCGATTTCGATCTCAGCAACGTCACCCCCCAACAGACCAACCTTTCCGGCCGCGTCGAGGCGGCGCTCGTCGGCAACGACGCCAGCCTGCTGCCGCTTACGGCCGACAAGGACGAACTGTCCTTCCAGATCCAGCACTTCAAGCAGATGTCGGCCAGCCTGCCCCTGCCGCAAAAAGTTTCCCCCCGGGACGTCTACGCCCTCAAACTCACCGTGCTGGACCCGGCCGGCAAGATCATCTTCGCCCAGACGTATCCAATGAAGGAGTGAAGAAGTTTAAGAGCATGAAGAAAGTGCGAGAGGGGAAACCCTTTTGCAAAGGGTTTCCCCTCTCGCACTCTCCCCTTCCTAAACTTTTTACCTGTTCATATGG